>CAZTCU010000180.1:0-6062 GCA_964612235.1 uncultured Rhizobium sp. | reverse complement strand
CCTGTCACGCCAAAATCGCTCAGATTGGGGTTGAGCACCTGGCTGAAAATGGTGGGTGTGCTGGGGTTGTAAGCCACATCGCACGCGAGCACCAAGCCATTGAATGCCGCCGAATCTGCCGGACTTAGCGGGTTTGCTTCGATCAGTTGCCGCACGACCGAGGCTGGCAGAACGCAGTTCGAGGTAGAAGTCGGATACGGTTTGACCACCATCCAGTCGGTGTGGCCCGCCGTGCGGTCCATCAGATCGATGGCGGACTGGCCATCGTCGATGCGGCTGTCTTCGAGCCCCCCCGCGAAGTTGAAGCGTAAGCCCGGCAACGGTTCCCACGTCGCCTCGATTTCGGCGCCCTTCACAGTGGCATCGACATTCAGGTTTATCGAGGTGCGATCGACGATCTGCGATATCTGATAGCCCTTGTAGTCGTAGAAGAACACATCGCCGTTCAAGGTCATGCTGCCGTCGAGCAACGTGTTCTTGGTTCCCACTTCGAAGGCGTTGACGAATTCCGGATCGAATGTCGCCGGATGCACCACGAAGGATTGCGAACTGAACTGATTGGGATGCGGACCCGGTGGATTCGCGCCGCCGCCCTTGTAGCCATGCGAGTAGGATGCATAGACGAGCGTGTCGTCGGTGAAATCGAGCTTTGGCGTCCAGTTCACGTTGAAGCGGCCGGTCACCTCTTTCCATTCCTGATCGACGATGCTTTCGACGGGGTAGCCGCCGCCGATGAGGAAAGTCCAACTTGGAATATTCCAGAACCGTTTGCTGTCGTCCGTGAAGCGCAATCCGCCGGTCAACTTCACATCCGACGCGATCTGATAATAAACCTCGCCAAAACCCGCCCAGGAATTCAGACGATAGGGGTTTTCGCTGCGGAAATAGTTGTGGCCGTTGCCATCGAGGCTCGAGATCGGGTTGGGGTCGATGTAAGTGCCCGCCGTACCGCCGAAGCCACAGGAAAAATTCGAAGGATAATAGCCTTCACCGAAAAAGCTTTCCGTGGTTGGTACCGCCGGAATCACAAACGGCTCGCCGGTCCACGGATAGCAATGGGTGAAATCGCCCGGCCCCTGCCCGTTCGCCAATTGCTCGATGGCGGTGATGAGATTGAAGAACACATAGTAGTCTTCGACCGTTTGATAGTGCAGGTAGTTTGCGCCAATGCTGAAGTTGAGCGGGCCTTCAAAATTGGACGTCAGCCGGACTTCCTGTGAGAACTGCCAGGCGCGTTCCTGCGAAAGATCCTCGCCCACCATCTTGCTGGAACAACCGAGTTGCGGATCGCAATAGACGCCGCCGGGCGTCAGGCTGTTGGGGCCATCGAGGGTACCGAAAAGACCCGGCGCGGTGTTGAAGCGGTTGAAATCTTCCGTCGAGCGCAGTTCATCCTTGTTGTAGGCGGTCTGCGAAGCAAGCGTCAGTTGCGGGGTCACAGCGAAATCGGCATTGAACTCGAACGTGTCGTTCTTCGCGCGATAGGTCGGCGACAGGTCGGATTGTATCCGGCGCAGATCGAGCGATTGCGTCGTACTGGCATAAGGGTCGATTTGATTGAGCAGGAAGCCGTTGTCGGCACTTCCGCCGGCGCCGTTGAATACGAATTCACCCGCCGCCACGAACGGGATGGCCTGGCCGTTGGGAGTTTGGAACGCATCCGGCGAATACAACGAAGTGGGCAGGCAGCCCTGGCTCAGCCAGGACTGATAGAAATTGGCATTACCGGTAGTCGACAGATCAAGGCCGTCCACCGATGTGGGACCCGTGTCTTTTTTGCAGAGCTGTTTGGCGGAACGGATGCGGTCGTCCTTTTCGTCGAAATGTTCCCAGATCGCGTAGGCGTGCAGGCGCTCGATGGGATGGAAGCCGATTGTCAGGCGTGTGGACCACAGATCGCGGCCGTCGATCGGTTTGTCGGTGGTTTCGTTGAACGAATAACCATCGCGCTTGGTCCATTCGCCCGCAGCGCGGATGGAGAGTTTGTCGCCCATGACCGGAATGTTGAGCATGCCTTCGAGGCGGCGGTTGTTGTAATTGCCGACATCGACGGAAGCCATTGCTTCATACTGGTCGGATGGCTTGGCAGAGATCAGGTTTACCACACCAGCCGTCGCATTGCGGCCATAGAGCGTTCCTTGCGGGCCGCGCAGCACTTCCACCTGGGCTACGTCGAAGAATTCCTGTTCGAAGAAATGGTTGCGGATGAACGGTGTGTCGTTGAAGGCGACGGCAACTGCCGGATCGGTGGTGACCGAAATGGCCTGTGTGCCGATACCGCGGATCTGGATGTTATAGCCGGTGAAATTCGTCTTGGTGAACGTCAGGTTCGGCACGTTCTTCACCAGGTCGGGACCGCCCGCCGTCTGCGTGGCGGTCAACTGTTCCTGGCTCATCGCGGTGATCGCGATGGGAACACTCTGCACATCGGCGCCGCCGAGTTTCGAGGAAGTTACCGTCACGGTTTCCACCGATGCGCCGCGTGGCGCCAATTGCGCAAGTTGAATTTCCTGCGTCACGATGGCTGTGGCCGGTGGCTCGTCCTGCACAACCGCAATCGCACCCGAGGCATGGCGATGCATCGTGAAACCGGTGTCGGCGAGGATGCGCGACAGCGCTTCGTCGGCCGACAGATCGCCCTTTGCGCCCGCCGTGCGCACACCTTTCACCGCATCGTCCGACACGATGAGCGGCACGCCCGCCTGCTTGATATAGGCATGCAGCGCCGTCTTGAGGTCGCCGCCGGGTACGTTGAAATCGCTTGCCTGGGCGGATGCCGTTGCAAGGACGGCAGCGCTTCCCAGAAACAGGCTCTTCATCAGTTTTGAACGCGTCATGTCTTCCCCCTCCAGGCGGCCGCAAAGCCGCAAATACGAAATGGATCGATGCCTCAGCGAGAAATCACCGTGTTGCCGCCCCGCCGTTCGATGCGCAGCTTGAAAACCTCCTGCGCGACTTCGGTGAAGGCGCTGATGCCGTCGATCGGAAATGTGCCGTCCATCGTGAGCCGCGCCGTCGCCGGATCGGCGATCACGAGCTTGCCCTGGTTGTAGCGATTGAATTGCGCCACCGCGTCGGCCAGCGTGGTGTGATCGAACACCAGGAAGCCGTGACGCCAGCCGAGTTCGTTGGTCAGCGATTGCGCGGTCTTGCGCGTGACGAACACCTTGTTGCCCTTCACTTCCGCCGCTTCATGGCGCGTCAGCAGCACGGGCGATTGCAGGCGGCCATCGGGCGTATCCAGTTGCACGCGGCCTTCGGTGACGGCGACTTCGAGATTCTTGTTGTCGCGGCGCACCAGGAATTTGGTGCCGAGGTCGGTGACGCGATGATCGCCCGCCATCACCACGAAGGGATGTTTGGGATCGTGCGCGATCTGGAAATAGGCCTCGCCGCGTTCCAGAGTGACAAGGCGCTCATGCGCGCTGACGCGGGCGCGCAGCACCGTGTTTGTGTTGAGTTCGACTTTCGAACCGTCGGCCAGCAGGACGGACTGATGTCCGCCCACTTGCGTCGCATAGACCGTTTCGCGCGGTCCGCCGTTGCGGGCGACATAGAAAGCCGTGCCCGCACCCAGAGCGGCGACCGCAATCGTGGCCGCCACAACCCGCCACAGCATGGGGCGGAACGGTTTGCGCGGCTGCGGCGCGGCCGCCGTTTGGGGCGAAGACGGACGCAACGCCGAAAGACGCTCGGTGTGCTCCCAAGCATCCTTCAGTCGCCAATAGGCGACACGATGTTCCCAGGAGTGCGCGAGCCAGGCCGAAAGCTCTGTCTCGTCGGCTTCGCCCCAGCTTTCGAATTCGCGGCGTTCCAGCCAGTGGGCGGCTTCCGCATTCACGTCCCGCGCGGCGCTCATTTCTTGCTCCGCAGGTCGGAGGCGTTGCCATAGAGCATGTCGGCCAGCGCGCAGAGGCCGTTTGTGAGATGTTCGGACACCGTCTTCTCGCTGATGCCCATGCGCTGGGCTATTTCTGGCCGCGACAGTCCCTCGATCCGGCGCAAGGTCACCACTTCGCGGGCGCGCGGCGGCAGGCGGTCTAGCGCGCCTTGCAGCTTGCGCAGCACATCGCGGGCCATGGCGTTACGTTCCGGCCCTGGCGCATCGATGGCGATTTCCAACTCGTCGAGATCGGCCACCGCCTCGATGGGCACGATCTGCTCCCTCCGCACGCGGTTGATCAGGAGATTGCGCGCCGTCGTCAGCACAAACGCCTTGGTCTTTTCGGGAACTTCCTTCTGGGCGGCTTCGCAAACCCGCGCATAGACCTCCTGCCGGAGATCCTCGATGTCGCTCTTGTTGCGCCAGTTCTGATGCAGGTAATGCATCAACATTGCCTCCATCGGCAGAACCTCGCGGACAAACCAAACCTCCACCTCAGACGCCGTCATGGTGGCGCCCGGTTTGAAGAGGCCGGTCCCCCGGCTTGTTTCGACTGTTTCGGCCATCCCCCAGGAAGCCCTGCCTTTCGAGGGGTTAGAGCGAAAGACTACGCTTGGGAGACAAGCGGCAAAGGGCTGTTTCGGGGTGGGTGACGGAATTATTTTTGTGCTGCGATGCGGCAAAAAAAGAAATGGCGGCGACTCGAAACCCGCCGCCACCTAGTGAAACAAGGTACGAGTAGAAACTAACCGCCTAGCCCGATGCTGATGGTGGCATAGGGGCCGTGAAAGCCGACGTCGGTGGTGCTGCGTGTCTCAAACCCGCTGTCCTTCGCGCCGAAGAAGAAATCGGCGCGATAACCAGCACTCAACTTCGCATTCGGGAAGCGATATGACAGCGCCGCGAAGCCGCCGATATTCGGAACGGCGACCATGCGCGAGCGCGTGCGGTTTACCGGCGTATAGGTGTGGACCGCTTGTACGGCCGTTCCGCTGGGGCCGCCGTAATCGCGGACGCTTGAATGATGAGTGGTCTTTGCCTTTTGCCGCCCGAACAAAAGAGCCGCGTTCACACCCCAATCGAGCGCGATCTGCCCGTCATCGACCGTTCCCAGAAGGCCTGTGGTGTTTTTCATGGAAAGCGACGGTCCGAGCGCATGCAAACTGTCGGTGCGCTCCATAACGGCTGCAGATGCGTGATGCAGGGCTCTGATATAGTATTTGTGGATAGGCCCAAATACGAATTCGCCTTGTTCAAACGTTGCCACCGGGTCGGCAAAAGAATTTCCTTTAGACTTGGCGTTCATCTGCGCATATCTGGCACCGAAACTTATAACCGTGTCCGTTCCCTGGCCGAACAAGCCGATACCGACATCCTTTCCAACCTGGAAATCGGCAATCGCATGAGACTCGTAGTTCTTGATGTTGTGGGTCGCATAAGCAGGAAAGGTTGGAGTGACAGGCACGGCAACCAGGCCACCCGATTGAAAAGTCGTCTGCTTTAGTTGCGGTCCGATGATTGTCTTCTGGTTTATGAGATGTCGCGTGGTCTGAGAACGGCCATATCTTGCAGACGCCGTGAATACCCAATCCGAGCCATGGGGATGGAAAGAGATGCTTCCTTCCGCTCCATAGGTCCGGCCAAGCTCGTTCTCTATCGCCGCCAACGATGGGAAGCCCGAGGCTCTGGTCGACGCATCCAGCGGCGGCAGAAAGGGGTCGGCATCTCCGGCGACGCTCTCGAAATGCCACCCGCCTTCGATCCAGATTGTGGGACGATCCCTGTCCGCTGCCAGTGCTGTTTCCGGGATGGATGCAATAAGAACAAAGGCCGACACTGTCGCCAAAAGCGTCTGACGGATGTTTGCTGCGTTTGACGTGTTGTGAAGTTCGCTCATTGTGCAATCCCCCTTACCAGTTCTTCGTGACGCGAATGCCGAACAACCGCGGATCGGTGAGGAACACGTTGGTTGTCAGACCTGTGTCATCGCTGTTCAGGAAATCGCCGGTGATAGCTGTCGTGTCGAACGCATTCTTGACGTATGCGGTGGCCTGCCAACCGTTCTGGTTTGTCAGGATCAGTGCGAAGTTCACATTGGTGTAGCCGTGCAGGCGATCATAGGGATTGTCGTTGAAGACACGCGCCCAGGAATCGGCTTGCCAGTAGAAGTCGCCGTGGA
>CAZTCU010000179.1:0-6091 GCA_964612235.1 uncultured Rhizobium sp. | reverse complement strand
TGAAGGTGAGGTTCGGTACCTGCTTCACAAGGTCGGGGCCGCCTGCCGTTTGTGTTGACGTTAGCTGTTCCTGGCTGAGCGCGGTGATGGCAATCGGAATGCTCTGTACATCGGCGCCGCCCAGTTTGGACGAGGTGACCGTCACCGTTTCCACCGCGGCGCGCGCGGAAGGCGTCGCCTGCGCCAGTTGGAAATCGCTTTGCAGCGATGCGCCGGCATTGATCTTCGCGCCGCTTGCGGGGACGATGCCGATGCCGCCGGCGGAATAGCGTTGGGCGGTGAAGCCTGTTCCGGAGAGGATGCGGGCGAGGGCGTCGCCGGAATTGAGATCGCCTTTTACGCCTTTGGTGTGCGTTTGGCCCAGGGCCTCGTCGGAATAGACGAGGGCGGCGCCGGTTTGGCGGGCGTACATATCGAGCGCGGCCTTCAAATCTCCGCCGGGGATATTGAAGGTTTCGGCTTGTGCGGCGAATGTCATCGCGCCGAGCATCAGGCTGGCGGTGAATATTTTCAGGCCGGTTTTCGTTTGCATGTGCCCCCTCTTGATGCTGTGCGTCGCGTGATCCCGAGCAATGGCTCAGGGCGAGATGACGATGTCGTTGCCTTGGGTTTTGACGTGGAAGCCGAACACGCCCTTGGCGACTTCGGCGAATTCTTCGACGCCGCTCGTCGGGAATGTGCCGCCGATGGTGCGGCGGCCGACGGACGGCGAGGCGATGACGAGTTTCTGGCTGTTGTAGCGGTTGAATTCGGCGGCGGCTTCTTCGAGCGTGGCGTGATTGAAGATCAGAAGCCCGCGGCGCCAGGCCATTTCGTTGGCGAGTGCGGGCGTCGTCTTTTTCGTTACCGTCAGCGCATCGGCCGTGGCGATCACCATGTCGCCCGGCGAAAGCACGGTGGATTTTCCGCGCACATCCTTTTCGGCCGGATCGACGCGGGCGCTGCCTTCGACCAGCGTGATCTCCAGGCGCTTGCCGTCGCGGCGGACGAGGAATTTGGTGCCGAGATCGGTGACGCGATAGCCCGCCGCCATCACCACAAAGGGATGGGCCGCGTCGTGCTGGATCTGGAAGAACGCTTCGCCTTTGACGAGTTCGGCGGTGCGGCCGCTTTGCGTTACGCGGGCGCGCAGAAGCGTGTCGGTGTTGAGTTCGATCTTTGAGCCGTCGGCGAAGGTGATCGTCTTGCGCAGGCCGATGGGCGTTTCATAGGCCTTCTCGCCCGTGTTCAACACATAAGCGCCGACGCCGATACCGACGGCAGCGATCATCGCGAAAGCAGCGGCGAGTTTCGGAATAAAGGACAGCGGCGTTTTCTGCGGCGCGGGCTTGGTTTCGCGCATCGGGCGGTTGAGCGCGCGCAGCCGGTCGGCGCGTTTCCACACCTGTTCCACGCGCAGGAATTCGACCATGTGCGACGGCGAGGCGGCGAGCCAGGCGTCGAGCGCTTTTTGATCGGCCGCATCCCACGGGCCGAATTCGCGGCGTTCGAGCCATTGGCCTGCAGCCGCGCGCGCGTCTTTGGCGGAGGCTTGTTCGCTCACGGCGCGCCCCCATTGTCGGTGGGATCGTTGTAGAAAAGATCGGCGAGAGCGGTCATGCCCTGCGCGAGATATTGCGAGACCGTGGGTTCGGCGACGCCCAGGCGCGCGGCGATTTCGGGGCGCGAGAGGCCTTCGATCTTGCGCATCACGACCGTCTCGCGCCATTTGTCGGGAAGGCGGCCGAGTGCGGTTTGCAGGCGGCGCAATTCCTGGCGGGCGATGGCCGTGCGGTCCGGGCCGGGTTCGTCGACGGTGATGCCGAGCGTTTCCATGTCGGCGACGGCTTCGATGGAGACGATGTTCTCGCGGCGGATGCGATCGATGAGGAGGTTGCGGGCGACCGCGAAGGCGAAGGGCTTCGCGGGATGGGGGATTTCGCGCCGGGCGGCTTCGTAGATGTGGACGAACACGTCATGGCAAAGGTCTTCCACGTCATTGCTGTTGCGCCAGCCGCGGCGCAGGAACTGCATGAGCGCGGTCTCCAGTGGCAGGATCTCGCGGACGAACCACTCGTTGACGTCAGGCGCGCTCATGGGCGCATCGCGAAGATGCGGAGCCCCGGTTTCGCCCGTGTCAGGTGTATCGCCCATTCCCCCGCCAGCCTTCAGCCGGGCCTGATGTTACGCTCACATCAGATAATACGAACGAGCGAAGCGAGTTTATGTGGGCCGGGTGCGCAATGTTATTTCACGCGCACGCAAAAAGGGCGGCGGATCGCTCCGCCGCCCTTTGGAAGGGACGCTTTGGGGTTCGCCCCTACCAGTTCTTGGTCAGGCGTATGCCAAACAGGCGCGGATCGGTGACGAAGACGTTTGTGGTCAGCGCACTGTCGTCGGAGTTGAGGAAGGCCCCGGTGATGGCCGTCGTATCCACCACGTTTTTGACGTATGCCATCGCCTGCCAGCCGTCCTGATTGGTGAAGATCAGGGCGAAGTTCAGGTTGGTATAGCCGTGGATTTCGTCATACGGCCGGTCGTTGAAGACGCGGGCGTAGGAGTCGCTTTGATAATAGAAGTCTCCGCGCAACGTGCCGGCCCATGTTTCGCTGACCGGCATGGAATACTGCGCGCCCAACGACAACGTGATGTGCGGTGCATTGGGCAACTGATTGCCCGAAAGGTCCTTATCGAAGCCCTCGCCAAGATTGGGTGCAGTCGCGGGATTGAAACCGGAATAACCGGGGAAACCGACCGGGTTGGCAACGTAGGACTGGCCCGTGATCGGATCGACATATCCGCTTGTAGGATCGCTATTTGCGGCGCCCTTTACGTAGGTCGTGACACAGGCAGTGGTAAGCGATGTGACCAGTGAATTGCCTGCCAATATTTCATTCACAACATCTTTCGGCAGGATACAATTCGAAGTTTCGGTTATGAACGGCTTGACCACCATCCAGTCGGAATGGCCCGCTGTGCGATCTATCAAGTCGATGGCATGCGAGCCATCGTTCAGCGTCGCATTTTCATAACCACCGGAAAGATTGAACCGCAATCCGGGGATCGGCTCGTACGTTGCTTCAATTTCGGCGCCTCGGACAGTCGCATCGAAGTTCAAGTTGACTGAGGTTCGGTCGACGATCTGCGAGATCTGATAGTTCTTGTATTTATAGAGGAAGATGTCGCCGTTCAGCGTCATCTGCCCGTCAAGCAAACTGTTCTTTGTCCCGAGTTCAAATGCGTCGTTAAACTCCGGTTCGAACGTAAGCGGGTGCGTTTGATTGCTGGGCGAAGTGGCCGGGATTCCGGCGGCGAAACTCGGGATCGGGATAACCCCAGGCGGGTTTGCGCCGCCGCCTTTATAGCCGTGTGCATAAGAGGCGTACACCATCGTCTGATCCGTGAAATCGAGCTTGGGCGTCCAGTTGATGTTGAAGCGGCCCGTGACTTCCTTCCATTCCTGATCGACAACGCCTTCGACCGGGTAGCCCGCCCCCAGCACCAGCGTCCAGCTGGGTATCAGGTCGAAGCTTTTCTTGTCGTCTGTGAAACGAATACCACCCGTCAGCTTCACGTCCGGCGAGATTTGGTAATATGCCTCACCAAACAATGCCCACGAAGACAGGCTGTAGGGGTTTTGGCTGCGGAAGTAGTTGTGACCGTTACCGTCAATGCTTTCCAGCGGATTGGGATCGATATAGGTGCATCCCAAGCCAAGGAACCCTTGATTGAGAAGATCATCGCTCGCTGGCTGAGGTCCGCAAGAGTTCGCGTACGCTGCGTCGAATGGAATGTGGGCCGCATCCGGCGGCGGCAAACCGGCTCGCGTACCGCCGAAACTTCCGAATGTCCGGTTGAAGGCCTCCGTCGCCAAAGAAATGGCGTTGGACATGACGAAGTAATCTTCAAGTGTCTTGTACTTGAGGTAATTGCCGCCGGCCACGAAATTGAGCGGTCCTTCGAAATTCGAGGTCAAGCGAACTTCCTGATAGAATTGGTGCGCATGCTCCCGCGAGACGTCTTGGCCCACGAGACTGCTGGAGCAGCCTAACTGCGGATCACAATATTCGTGATCCTGGCCGACGAGCGTTCTGCCGCCCGGATCTTGAAACAGGCCGGGCGCCGTGTTGAAGCGATTGAAATCTTCCGTCGAATACAGATGGTCCTGATTGTACGCCGTCTGGGATGTCAGCGTCAGTTCCGGAGTTACATTAATGTCGATGTTGAGTTCATAGACATCGTTCTTTGCGGCGTAGTGCGGATCGATGAGTGATGACGTCACACGCAAATCGGGCGATTGGGTAAGACCTGCATAAGGGTCGGAGTTCGGCGCCAGATATGGGGTGAATGCATATAGCGCTGCGATGAATGGAACGGCGCTGGCATTGGGTGTCTGGAACGCTGTCGGCGCGTAAAGCGAGGTCGGCTTGCAGCCTTGCTCCAGCCAGATCGAACCGAAATTGCCGGAATTGGGCGTTTGTGGGCCGGCGGGACCATCCACAACAGCAGGCGCAGTATCCTTCTGGCAAAGCTGTTTGGTCGAACGTTCGCGATCGTCGTTCTCGTCGAAATGTTCGTAGACGAAATTGGCCGTCACGCGGTCGATTGGTTTAATCTGAAGCGAAAGTCGGCCGGACCAAAGATCGCGCCCATCGATAGCGCGCCCAGTCGCTTCGTTAAACGAATAGCCATCTCGTTTGGTCCATTCGCCGGCTGCGCGGAAAGCGACCTTGTCCTCGTATACCGGAATGTTCAGCATGCCCTCGAGGCGGCGGTTGTTGTAATTGCCGACATCGACGGAAGCCATTGCTTCGTAGTGATCGGTTGGCTTGGCCGATATCAGGTTCACCACGCCGGAAGTCGCGTTGCGACCGTAAAGGGTGCCTTGCGGCCCGCGTAATACTTCGACCTGGCTGACGTCGAAGAATTCCTGCTCGAAGAAATGATTACGCAGAAAGGGAATATCATTGAACGAAACTGCGACGGCGGGGTCGGTGCTGACCGAAATCGCTTGAGTGCCGATGCCGCGTATCTGGATGTTGTAGCCCGTGAAATTGGTTTTGGAGAATGTGAGGTTGGGGACGTTCTTCACGAGATCGGGACCGCCGGCGGTTTGCGTAGCCGTCAACTGTTCCTGCGAGAACGCGGAGATCGCGATCGGTACGCTTTGCACATCGGCGCCGCCGAGCTTCGATGAGGTAACGGTGACCGTCTCCACGGAAGCACGATTCACAGGCCCCGCCTGTGCAAGCTCGACAGGCAAAGCCATCGAACTTTGCGTGTCACGGCTGATTCCGATGGCACCGGACGCATCCCTGCGCATAATGAAGCCGGTCCCGGCGAGAATGCGATTGAGCGCGTCGTTGGCAGTGAGATCGCCCTTGGCGCCCGGACTCTTCACTCCTTGGATAGCGCCATTCGCGTAAATCAGCGCCGTCCCCGTCTGTTGTGCGTATGCATCGAGCGCGGACTTCAGCTCCCCGTGCGGAATATTGAAATCTTCCGCGCGCGCGGTCTGGGCGACCAGAACCGACGTGGCGCAACAGGCCAACAGCAGATTTGTCTTACGGAAATACATTCTCTCCCCCTTTAAGCGGTGACGACCGCAGAACGATTCATTGCGAGATCACGAAATTCGAGCCATTGTTCTTCACCTTCAGGCCGAGAACGCCTTGTGCGACGCGAGTGAAGGCGGCGACGTCGTTGGCTGGGAACGTGCCGCCGATGCCTGTTTCGGCGGCGGCATCGCCTTCGACCACGAGTTTGGTGCGGTTGTAGCGGTTGAATTCGGCGGCGACCTCGACAAGCGGCGTGTTGTCGAAAATGAGTACGCCGTGGCGCCAGCCGAGCTTGTCTTTCAGCACGCGGCCGTTCTGTTTGGTGACCGACAGCGAGCTTGCGGTGGCCACCACGACATCGCCGGGCGAGAGCAGCGCGGAACGCGCGGTTTTGCGGCCGAGATTTTCGTCGAACTGGGCGCTTCCTTCGACGAGCGCCACCTCAAGGCGGTTCGCATCTCGCCGCACGAAGAATTTGGTGCCGAGATCGGTGATGCGGCCGTTGGCGGCGATCACCACGAAAGGCCGCGAGGCATCGTGTTTGACGGTGAAAT
>CAZTCU010000178.1:0-6118 GCA_964612235.1 uncultured Rhizobium sp. | reverse complement strand
GGAAGGGAGTGGCTTCGGCGAAAGCCAAATTTGGCTGGGGCGGAAGGATTCGAACCTTCGAATGCCGGAATCAAAATCCGGTGCCTTACCACTTGGCGACGCCCCAACAGGCCCGAAATACAAAGGTTTTCGGGTAAACGACGCACCCCTTGGGGCACGAAGGCGGCGGACCATAGGGCCTCGTTCGCGCCCGTTCAATGCGCCCTAACCACATGGGGACCTCCGGCCTGACAATCCGTCACAGGCTTGCTAAGAAGCGCCGCCCAAAGGGGAGGGGTGCTCTTATGTCGATCCAGCTTTTCGTCGCCGACAAGGTCGTGCGCGTGATGATGAAGCGCCGCTTCCGCCGCAATCCGACGGTGATGGAATTGCGCGCCATCATGTCGGAAATGCCGATCCGGCCCGCGCCGAAGCGCATCAAGGTGGAAGCGGTGGAATTGGGCGGATGCAGTGCCGAACTGCTCACACCGCGCAACGCCGATCTGACCCGCGCCCTTCTTTATATACACGGCGGCGGCTTCGTGGCCGGCGTGCCCGCCAATCACCGCCCGCTCACCTGGCGTCTGGCCGAAGGCGTGGGCGTGCCGGTCTACGCGATCGACTATCGCCTGGCGCCCGAACATCCTTTTCCCGCGGCGCTGGACGATTGCATCGAGGCCTATCGCGCGTTGCTCGCGAAAGGTCTGTCGCCCGAACACATCGCCATCGGCGGCGATAGCGCCGGCGGCAATCTCACCCTCGTCACCGCATTGAAGATCAAGGCGCTAGGCCTGCCGTTGCCGGCAGCGCTGGTCTGCATGTCGCCCGTCACCGATCACGAAGGCTTCGAATCGCGCACGCAGAACGCGAAAAGCGATGCGATGTTCGACGTGCGCATGATCCCAACGGTGCCGCCGCTCTATTGCCCCGATGCCGATCCGATGGACCCGTTGGTGTCGCCCTATCGCGGCGATGTCGCGGGGCTGCCGCCGACGTTGTTTCATTGTTCGCGCGACGAACTCCTGCGCGACGACAGCATTCGTATGGCCGAGAAGATGAAGGCCGCGGGCGTCGACGCCACCATCGAAGTTTGGCCCGGCGTCTTCCACGTCTGGCAGATCACCGCCGACGTGCTGCCGGAAGCCAAAAGAGCCGTCGCCAATATCGTGGCGTTCCTCAGAGCAAAGCTCGGGAAATAAACCAGGCTCCCAGCACGGCAAACAGCAGCGCCGCGCCGATGTGGATCGTCCGCATCGGCAGCCGTGTCGCGAAGCCATGGCCCAGGAACACAGCCGGCACGTTAGCGATCATCATGCCCAGCGTGCTGCCCGCCACCACCTCGAACAGATTGTGATAACCCGCGGCCAGCGCAGCGGTGGCGATCTGCGTCTTGTCGCCCATCTCCGCGATAAAGAACGCAATCAACGTGGCCGCGAACGCCCCACGCTTGCCGAGCTTGGCATCTTCATCGATCTTATCGGGAATCAGCGTCCAGATCGCCATGCCGATGAGGCTCACCCCTACCACGAGGTTGAGCACGAAGGGTGTCAGATATTTCGCGAACTCGACGCCCACCAGCGCTGCCAGCGCGTGATTGGCGATGGTGGCGAGAAAAATGCCCGCAATGATCGGCCATGGTTTGCGAAAGCGCGCCGCCAGCAGCATAGACAGAAGCTGCGTGCGGTCCCCCATCTCGGCGATGGCAACCGTCGAGACTGAAACAAGAAATGCCTGCATTTCGATCAGCGATAGATCAGGCTGATCGTCTCCGCCACGCAAGCCGGCCGGTCTTGTCCTTCGATCTCGATGGTGACTTCATTGACAAGCTGCATGCCGCCCGCCCGCGCTTCGGCCGAAAGCAATTTCGCGCGCGCTCGCACTTTCGATCCCACAGGCACCATGTTGGTGAAGCGGATCTTGTTCGAGCCATAATTTATCCCGCGCGTGACTCCTGCAACCTTCAGGAAATTTCCCGTAAGCCACGGAATGAGGGAAAGCGTGAGATAGCCGTGCGCGATGGTCTTGCCGCCCGGCATTTCCTTCTTGGCGCGTTCGACGTCGATGTGAATCCATTGATGATCGCCTGTCGCATCGGCGAACTGGTTGATGCGGTCCTGCGTGATCTCCACCCAGTCCGAAACGCCGGTCTCCTGTCCCACCAGTTTCGGCAGGTCTTCGAATGTGGTCGATGTGCTCATAGTTGGCTTCCTTCTTTTGCAATCTCTCTTACGCGCGAGGCGATCCGGTGTAGCGGCCCATCCACCATGCCCATCTCGCTCAACCGCTGAACCGTCCGGTAAAGATAATCCCGGTTGGTACCCAGAAATCCTTCGCTCGCCGCGATGCGTTCGGCGATGATCGCATCGTCGAGCCGGCCTTCATAGCGTGGATGCGCCTTATTGATGACGAAGGCAATTGCGCGACGTGGCCCAATGCCTTCTATTTCGGCGACCACCCATCGCGGGTTGTAAGCGCCCGAAAACATCTCGCGGAACCACAAGACGGTGAGTTCGCTATCGACTTCGTCTGCTGCGACGCGATGTGCCACGCCAAGACACTCTCCGCTGCCTTCGTCCAGGCCCAGCATCAGTCCCGGCTTTTCCGGTGTGCCGCGGCCCATTTTCAACGACAGGCAAAAGTAAGCGTGATAGCCCTTGATCCTCGCGGGCCTGCTTTCGGCAACCTTGATCGCGGGATTCCACATCAGCGAACCATAGCCGAAAACCCAGGCAGCTTCTCCCGGAGGAATGGCGTCGCGGATTGCCTGCAACGACTGCGCGCGCTCGACATCCGTGATGAAAGTCTGCTCGCCGCTTTTCAACGCAGCCTGCGCCAGCAGTGGCAGCCGTTCGGCGGTGAAGTCTTCACGCTGGAGATCGCGCCCCAGCGATCGCGGCAGTTCTGTCGGCGCTTCTTCAGACAATGCGTGACTCGCGTTTGCCCCAATAGCGGTCGCGGATCAGACGCTTGTAAAGCTTGCCCGTCGGATGCCGCGGCAGCTCGCGTTCGAAATCGACCGAACGCGGGCATTTGATGGGAGAAAGCGCGGCACGGCAATAGGCGATCAGTTCTTCCGCCAATGCGGGGCTCACATCGTTCCAGTTCGCGGGCTGCACGACAGCCTTCACTTCCTCGCCGAAATCTTCGTTCGGCACGCCGATGACGGCCACGTCCGCCACCTTCGGGTGCGAGATCAGAAGGTTCTCGGCTTCCTGCGGATAGATGTTCACGCCGCCGGAAATGATCATGAACGCCTTGCGGTCGGTCAGATACAGGAAACGATCTTCGTCCAGTTTTCCCACGTCGCCCAACGTGGACCAGCTGGAATGTTCGGGGTGGCGCGACTCTTTCGTCTTCTTCGGATCGTTGTGATATTCGAACTGGTTCTCGCCTTCGAAATAGATCAGGCCTTCTTCGCCGGTGGCGACTTCCTTGCCCTGGTCATCGCAGATATGGACGATACCCACCATTGCGCGGCCCACCGTTCCGGGGTGGGCGAGCCAGTCTTCGCTGTTGGTGTAGACGAAGCCGTTGCCTTCGGTACCCGCGTAGTATTCGTGCAGCACCGGTCCCCACCATTCGATCATCTTGCGTTTCACATCGACGGGGCAGGGCGCGGCTGCGTGGATCGCCGTCTTCATCGATGAGACGTCGTATTTCAGGCGCACGTCATCGGGCAGTTTCAGCATGCGCACAAACATGGTCGGCACCCATTGGCTCGCGGATGCTTTGTATTTCTCGATGTATTGCAGCGCCCCTTCCGGATCGAAATGGTCCATCACCACCACCGTTCCGCCGAGCCGGTGCATCGCCATGCAATAGCGCAAGGGTGCTGCGTGATAGAGCGGGGCAGGCGAGAGGTAGACGGAATCCTTTGTGATCCCGAACAGCATCGAGGCCAGCATGGTCAGCGGGCTCGGTGCGTCGATCGGCAATCCGCTGAGCGCCAGCCGCACGCCTTTGGGGCGGCCGGTCGTGCCGGAAGAATAGAGCATGTCCGTGCCGGATGTTTCATCCGCGATGCGCTCTGCGGGCATCGCCGCGGCGGAGTCTTCGTAACCGGCGTAGCCGGGAATTGTGCCGCCCACCATCAACAGCTTCACGCCCGGTATAAGCGGCGCAACTTCACCCGCCACTTTCGCCAGCGAGTGCGAGGCGATGAATGCTTTCGCGCCGCAATCCTTCACGATGTATTCGACTTCACCGGCCGTCAGGCGTGAGGAGATGCAGGTGTAATAGAGCCCGGCACGCTGCGCCGCCCAGCAGATGTCGAGAAAACGCGCATTGTTTTCCATGAAGATCGCGACGGCATCGCCCGTCTCAAGCCCCAATTTGCGGAACAATTGCGCGCCCTGGTTCGAACGGTCTTCCAGTTGCCCGTAGGAAATCGTTTCACCGGTTCGGGCCATGATAATCGCGGCTTTGTCCGGCACCTCGGCGGCGTGGATGACTGGATGCATGGCGTTCCTCGGATTGTTGGATAGCGGTGTCCCATGTTTACGAAATGCCCGCCTTGCCCGTAAAGCTAAGAGGGATGAGTCAGCCTGTACGCCACACGCTAGCCCTTTCCGATGGCAACATTTCCTATCTCGAATGGACGGGCGGCGGCCCGACGCTGCATTTCGCGCATGCCACCGGGTTCAATGCCGAAACCTATGCGCCGCTGCTAACGCCGCTGTCCGCCCGGATGCGCATCCTGGCCAGCGACGCCCGCGGCCATGGCTTTTCGACGCTGCGTACCGCGCCGCGGCTGGCGCGGGACTGGAAAATCTTCCGGGCTGATCTTGCCCGCTTTCTGGAGGCTACGGCCGCCGGGCCCGTGATCCTTGCGGGCCATTCGATGGGCGCGACGGTGAGCGCGATGATCGCAGCACTTTGGCCTGATCGTGTGAAAGGGTTGATCCTTCTCGAGCCTGTGCTGGTGCCGAAGATCTTGCATTTTGTGCGCTGGGTACCTCTGCGGCCGCCCAGCATGGATCTGGCCTCCCGCGCCGAGCGCCGGCGGACCACCTTCGCCTCCTTCGATGCCGCGCGTGTTTCCTATCTGGGACGTGGGGCCTTCCGGACGTGGCCGGAGGAATTTCTGGTGGCCTATCTGAAGGGCGGGCTTATCTCCACAGGCAATGGCAGCGAAATGCGGTTGGCCTGCGCGCCGTCCTGGGAGGCCCAGACCTTTCGTTCGACGCCAATCGGCGCGGTCAGCCTGGCGCGGCGTATCCGCTGCCCGGTGACCCTGCTTTATGCGGAGCACTCCACGCCACCCGAAAGCGAATGCCGGGCCTTTGCCCGCCGCCATGGCAACACAAGGCTGATCAAGGTGCCCGGCACCACCCATTTTCTCCCGATGGAACGGCCGGACCTTGTGCGGGAAGAGATTGAGCGGCTAGCCCAACCCCTTGGTAAGGAGTAGGTCGCTGGACCGTTCCGGACCTCGCTGCTAGAAGAAGCCCCGCTGATTTGCAGGCTTATTCCATGGTCTTGGGCTTGAAGGGCTTTTCTCGAATTCGCCGCCCGGCTCCTCTCGCGCGCCGCTGAGCGCCGGGCCGGACGCCGGGATGCCGCACGAGAACCCTGACGCAAGACCCGAAAGATCATGACCGACCAACCCGCTTCCGAGAAAAGCCCGCGCGACTATCGCGCCACCCTGTTCCTCCCCTCGACCGACTTCCCGATGAAGGCGGGCCTGCCCGAGGCCGAGCCCAAATGGCTCGCCCGCTGGAAGGCGATGGACCTCTACGGCCGGCAACGCAAAGCCGCGAAGGGCCGTCCGCTGTTCGTGCTGCATGACGGCCCGATCTACGCCAATGGCGACATCCATTCCGGCACCGGCCTCAACCACATCCTCAAGGATTTTGTCGTCCGCTCCCAGAACATGCTGGGCAAGGATGCGCCCTACGTTCCGGGCTGGGACTGCCACGGTCTGCCCATCGAATGGAAGGTCGAGGAGAAATATCGCGCCGAGGGAAGATCGAAAGACGAAATCCCGACCGATGAACTGCGCCGCGATTGCCGCGCCTTCGCCACCCACTGGCTCAACATCCAGCGTGAGCAGATCAAGCGGCTTGGCTGCTCCGGCCTGTGGGACACGCCTTACACGACGATGGATTTCCGCGCCGAGGCGGTGATCGCAAGCGAGTTG
>CAZTCU010000177.1:0-6119 GCA_964612235.1 uncultured Rhizobium sp. | reverse complement strand
CCCGCAAGCGGGGGAGGACATATAGCAATTTTCTTTAAAAATCATCGTTTTAGGTAAATAAACAAAATAGTTGAAAAATTATCCTTGCAGATATAGGCTAAAAGACCTATATCACCCCCCCATGACCGCTCTTTGACATCGTGAATTCAACCTACCCGCCGCGGACCGCCGAAACGATTTCGCTCGCCGTCAAAACCTGCGGCAGCACCACGGGCGTCGAAGCCCCCGGTGCATAGTAGAGATAGAGCGGCACACCGGATCGCGCATTGGCGGCCAGAAGTTTGGTGATCTCCGGATTCCGGTTGGTCCAGTCCGCGACGAGATAGGAAATCTTGCGGGCCGCAAAAGCCTGTTTCACCTCATCGGACGAAAGCGCGACCTTCTCGTTGACGAGACAGGTGATGCACCACGCAGCAGTGGCGTTGACGAACACCGCGCGATTGTGAGCGCGCAGATCGTCGAGCCGCGCCTGCGAATAGGGTTCCGCGTTGAGTGTGCTTTCGGTCGCTTGCGCGGCCGCCGCTTGTGGGCCCGCGCTTTGCACGAACCAAAGCGAAGCCAGCGCCGCGATGAAAGCGAGCACGGCACAAATATTCGCAACGCCGCGCCAGCGCGATGAAGCATTGCGCGACGCGCCCCACACCCAGGCCGCGAATGCGAACAGCACCATCGCCGCCAGCGTGGCCAGCACGCCGCCCGCGCCCGCCTGCAACGCAAGCACCCAGACAAGCCAAACGGCGGCGGCATACATCGGGAAGGCAAGCACCTGTTTGAACGCCAGCATCCACGGCCCCGGTTTGGGGATCAGGCGCAGCAACGCAGGCGACAATCCGATGGCGATGAAAGGCGCGGCAAAGCCCAAACCAAGCGCGAGGAAGATCAACAACGATTCCAGCGCGGGCTGCGTGATCGCAAACCCCAACGCCGCCGCCATGAAAGGCGCGGTACAAGGCGCGGCGACCGCGACGGCCAGAATGCCGGTGAAGAATGCCCCGGTCGCCCCGCCCTTGCGCGTCAGCGCATCGCCCGCGGTAACCCCGGAAGAAAGCTCGTAAACGCCGGAGAGATTCAAACCCACGGCGAACATCAACAGCGCGAAACCCGCAACGACAATGGGTTCCTGCAACTGGAATCCCCAACCGACCGCCTGTCCGCCCGCCCGCAGAAGAACCACGGCCGCGCCAAGCGCAAGGAAGCTGAGGATCGCGCCGGCGCCGTAAGCGAAGCCTTCGCGCCTGGCTTCACGCGCATGGCCGTGCGAGGCGGATGCAACGGCAAACGCCTTCATCGCCAGCACCGGCAACACGCACGGCATCAGATTGAGGATCAATCCGCCGAGAAAGGCAAAGATCAGCGCAAGCGAAAGACCAATGCCCGCCGATGAAACGGTGGACGCAAAACTTGCCGCCGGAACGGCACCCGGTTCGGCCTGAATGGAAAGCGCCTTCGTCGAACCGTCCGCCGAAGTGAGAACAAGCACGCCGGGCAATTCCGGCATTGTCGAACGGAATTTGCGCCAGGTGAATTTGCGCCCCGGCTCGGTGCGCAGAACGATACCGCCCTGCGCGATGCCGAGCTTCTGTTCGGTGAAGCCATTGATCATGCCCTCGCTGAGCGGAAAGAAATTCGCAACTGTCGGGCGCGCGGCGGCAAGCGTCGGGCTTTCGAGAAAAATATCCAGCGTCTTGTCGTCGGCGGCGCGATAGGTCGCGCGCCATGGCGATGCTTGCGGCAGTTTCGCGCGGGCGGACGCGAATTGCGCGGCAATGACCGGATTGACGACACCCTGTTCGGCAACCGTGATGGGAAGCGTGAGGTTCGCATCTTCCGGGATGCACACCTCGCGGCAGACAAGCCAGCTTCCCGTGGCGTTCAACGTGACCGTATCGCCGGGCTTGGCCGCGGCAGGCGCCTGTACCGCCGTGAGCAGCCAGACCGTGCCCTCATAGCCGTAATCCATCAGCGGACCGACAGGCAGCCGTTTGGGATAGGGCCATTCGATTTCGCCCGCCTGCCAGCCCTGCGGCAACTTCCATTTGAGTTCTGTGGGCGTCCCCGCCTCGCCGGGGTTGATCCAGTAGGTGTGCCAGCCCGGCTTCATCTTGAGTTCGAGGGCGACAGGCACACGCTCGCCGGGGGCGACAATGCTGCGCTCGGCAACCAGCCGCGGCGCGACTTTCGGGCCGGGCTCGACCTGGGCCGCCGCGGGCAAAGACCCCAGCAGGAACAGGGCCATGGCGAAAAAGAAGCGCATCGAAGGCATATAGCCTTTGCGGGCCGCGCGGGCCACTCGCAGGTTCGTGATGTTAAGGTTAGACAGGTGGCAACAGGGAGAACAACAATGCGCAACAGCAATCGGCAATGGGTGCTCAGGAAACGGCCCGTCGGCGACATCAAACCGGGCGACCTCGAACTGGTGGAAACGCCCATCCCCGTACCGGGACCGGGACAGATATTGGTGCGCACGCTCTATCTCTCGCTCGATCCCACCAACCGGATATGGATGAGCGACATGGAGCAATACATGCCGCCGGTGCAGATCGGCGAGGTCATGCGCGGCGGCACCATCGGCATCGTCGAGCAATCGAACAATCCCGATTTCCAGAAAGGCGATCTTCTTTCCGGCATCGCGGGGTGGCAGGAATTTTCGCTCGCCGATGGCGGCATGAAACTGCCGCCCGGCGTGCCGCCGACCGCCGCGATGAGCGTGCTCGGCATGACCGGGCTCACGGCCTATTTCGGATTGCTCGATGTCGGCAAACCGAAAGCGGGTGAAACCGTGGTGGTCTCGGCGGCGGCAGGCGCGGTCGGCTCCATCGTCGGCCAGATCGCGAAGCTGAAAGGCTGCCGCGTGGTGGGCATTGCTGGCTCGGACGAGAAATGCCGCCACGTCGTGAAGGATTTCGGGTTCGACGCCTGCATCAACTACAAAAAGGAAAACGTCTCCGCCGCCCTGAAGCGCGAATGCCCCAACGGCATCGACGTGGATTTCGAGAATGCTGGCGGCGAAATTCTGCAGGCGGTTCTCGACCACATCAACCTGCGCGCGCGCATCGCGCTCTGCGGAATGATCTCCAGCTACAACGACACCACGCCCAAACCGGGACCGAACATCACCAATATCCTGATGAAACGCGCCCGCATCGAAGGGTTCATCGTGATCGACTATTTCCCCCGCATGGGCGAATTCCTGGCCGAGATGGGGCCGTGGGTGGCGCAAGGCAAGATCAAATACGACGTGCATGTGGTGAAAGGCATGGAGAACGCGCTCGATGCGCTGAACTTGCTGTTCACCGGCGGCAACACCGGCAAGCTCCTGGTGCAGGCGTCGGAGGCATGATGCTGAGCGTCGCTGTCGAGCCGTTCGACGAAGCGGCGGCAAAGATCATCACGGACAATCTTGTTGCCTTCAATCGCGAACGCGCCAACCGCCCGGAACCGCAGAAATTCCTGGTGCTGCTGCGCGATGAAAACCGGCGGGTATGCGGCGGCATCAGCGCGGCGCTGCATTACGACGTGCTCTACATCGACGATCTTTGGATCGAGGAAAGCGCGCGCAATCGGGATTTCGGCAGCCGACTGATGCGATTGGCGGAAGACGAAGGCCGCAAACGCGGCGCGCGGCTCGTCTGGCTCGATACCTATTCCTGGCAGGCACGGCCGTTCTACGAAAAGCTGGGCTACGAAGTGTTCGGCGAACTGCCCTATTGGAACGGCACACACCGGCGATATTTCATGCGGAAAGACCTATGAGGATCACCGGCGGAACATTGGGCGGTCGCAAACTGATCGCCCCGGAAGACAATCGCGTACGCCCGACGTCGGACAGGGCGCGGCAGGCGGTATTCAACATCCTCTCGCACAACGATTTCGGCATCGGCTTTTCGTTGGAGGGCGCACGCGTGGCGGACCTGTTCGCAGGTACAGGCGCGCTGGGAATTGAGGCCATTTCGCATGGCGGCGCCTTCTGCCTGTTCGTGGACGACTCCGCCGAAAGCCGCGCGCTGATCCGGCAAAACGTGGAAGCGCTGGGGCTGACCGGCATCACAAAGATCTGGCGGCGCGATGCAACGAACCTGGGACCGGCGGCAGCAGGATCGGGCGGACCATTCGATCTCGCCTTCCTCGATCCGCCCTATCGGAAGAACCTGATCGCACCCGCATTGGCGGCTTTGCGCGAAGGATGGCTGAGCGAAAAGGCGTTGATCGTCGCGGAATGCGGCGAAGACGAGAAAGTGGAAACCGATTTCCGCCTGCTCGACGAACGCACCTATGGCGATACGCGCGTGCTGTTTTTAACGGCGCCCGAATAGACGCTCGATATCCGAGAGCTTCAATTCGACATAGGTGGGACGGCCGTGATTGCACTGGCCCGAATGCGGCGGAGTTTCCATCTCGCGCAGCAGCGCGTTCATTTCCTCCCCCGTCAGCCGCCGCCCTGCCCTGACGCTGGTGTGGCAGGCGAGCGTGCCCGCAATCTCTTCAAGACGTTCCTTCAGCGACAGCGCGGAATTCGTTTCCGCGATATCGTCGGCAAGATCGCGGATCAGCTTCTTTATGTCGGTATCGCCCAGCATCGCGGGCAATTCGCGCACCAGAACGGCGTCAGGGCCGAATTGCTCGACGATCAACCCAAGTTCGGCCAATTCGCCCGCGCGCGACGCCACACGTTCCGCCTCAGCCGGATCGAGTTCGACAACTTCCGGGATCAGAAGCGGCTGCCGCGCGATACCGCCATTGGCCATCGCGCGTTTCATGCGTTCGTAGACAAGCCGTTCGTGGGCCGCATGCTGGTCCACGATCACGATGCCGTCGGGCGTCTGGGCCACGACATAGGTTTCGTGAAGTTGAGCGCGGGCAACGCCAAGCGGCAATTGTTCCGCAGCCGGTGCGTCCAACACCGGCTCGACGCGCGCCGAGGCCGTCTGCGCTTCATTGGAAAACAGGGGCGCATGAAAATCACGCCCCGCCTCCGCCATGGCGGGCGTTACGCTCGGCGGCGTGAAATAATACGGCACAGATTGCGGACGCAAAGATGCCAGCGTATCGCCCGCAACCGTTGTGGACGCGCGGTGTCCGGCTTTGGCAAGCGCGTGCTTGAGAGATGACACAATCATCCCACGCACCAATCCCGCATCGCGGAAACGAACTTCGGTTTTGGCCGGATGGACGTTCACGTCGACGAAGGCGGGATCGCAATCGAGAAACAATGCCAGCGCGGGATGACGGTCCCGCGCCAGAAAATCGGCATAAGCGCCGCGCACCGCTCCGACCAGAAGCTTGTCGCGCACCGGCCGTCCGTTGACGAACAGGAACTGCATCTGCGCGTTGGCGCGGTTGTAAGTGGGAAGGCCCGCGAAGCCCGTGATCTTCACCCCTTCGCGTTCGATGAAAACTTCCTCGGCGTTCTCGGAAAATTCGCGGCCCATGATGCGCGAAAGGCGCTTGAGGCGGCCCGTGAACAGGTCGGCCTCCGCTTCCAGATCGAGCGCGACGCGGCCATCGAGCGTCAAATGAAAGCCAACATCGGGCCGCGCCATGGCCAGGCGCTTGACGATATCCGTGGTCGCCAGATCTTCGGACCGCGACGATTTCAGGAATTTGAGACGCGCGGGCGTCGCATAGAACAATTCCCGCACCTCCACCCGCGTGCCGGATTGCCCGCCGGAAAGATAAGCGGTCGGCGACGGCCCTCGCGCGGCACCGCCATCCACGCGCATCTCGTGCGCATCGCCCGCTTTCGTGCGGGTGGAAATGGAAAGCCGCGCCACCGAACCGATGGAAGGAAGCGCCTCGCCGCGAAATCCCAAAGTGGCGATATGGGAAAGATCGTCCTCGCCGCCCGCGCGCGGAAGCTTGGAAGTTGCGTGGCGTTCGATGGCGAGCGCCAGATCGCCCGCCGTCATGCCCTCGCCATCGTCCTCGACCAGGATCAGGTCGCCGCCGCCGTTGGAGGTCGCAACCAAAATCCTGTGGGCGCCCGCATCCAGCGCGTTTTCAATAAGCTCCTTGGCGGCGCTGGCAGGCCGTTCCACCACCTCGCCCGCCGCGATGCGGTTGACCGTGCCCTCGCCCAGACGGCGGATTTTGAGTGATTCCGGCATGGGTCACAGACTAGC
>CAZTCU010000176.1:0-6124 GCA_964612235.1 uncultured Rhizobium sp. | reverse complement strand
TTCACGAAAGCCCACCCAAGAGAGACGCCGCATCCCGCGGTCCTCAAGCACCTTAAGTGTCGGAAATTTAAGCCGCTTTGCAATCCGGCCATGGGGCGATTTCGCGGATAAAATGGACGGAACCGCCTGGCACGCACCAAAAAGTGAGCGCCCGCCGCACTCCGGACCCGTTGTAGTGCGGTAATACAGGACAAAGATAAGGAGGCGACATGAACACCGCATCCACCAGACAGATCGGACGTCGCCAGTTTCTTCTGGCGGGAACCACGCTGGCTGCCCTGACCGCGACGTCGCGGTTCGGCTTCGCGACAGAACCGGTGACCGTGGAGATCGAGCAGTTCACCGATGGCGGCAAGAGCAAGGGCGTGAAGCGCCTGCCGAAGGTCGTGAAGACCGACGCTGAATGGAAGGCGCTGCTTTCGCCGCTGTCTTACATGGTCGCGCGGCATGAAGGCACCGAACGTGCCTATACGGGCGAAACCTGGGACAATCATGCATCTGGCATCTATCGCTGCGTTTGCTGCGCCACCGCGCTGTACGACTCCCACACGAAATTCGAGTCGCATACGGGCTGGCCGAGCTTCTGGCAGCCGATCAGCAAGAAGAACGTCGTGGAGACAAACGACAATTCGTGGCTGATGATGCGAACGGCCATTTCCTGCAAGCGCTGTGACGCCCATCTAGGGCACGTCTTTGAAGATGGTCCCAAGCCGACCGGGCTTCGTTATTGCATGAATTCGGCTGCGATGCGCTTTGTCCCGCGTGCCGATGCTTGAACAAGTGAGGATCAACATGAACAAGCTCCAGCGTCTGATGGGTCGCGCAACGCTTGCGGGCCTCGGCCTTGCAAGTCTCGGCGCGGCCTGGCTCGCAACCGCGAACGCCGATGAAGCGCCACGCGCCGTGCCGGCGGCTGTCGTCGATACCAAAACGGCCGGCAAGGGACTTGAAACGGCGGTGCTCGCGGGCGGATGTTTCTGGGGCGTCGAAGGCGTTTTCCAGCACGTCAAGGGCGTAAAGGGAGTGCTCGCCGGATATTCCGGCGGCGCAAAAATGTCGGCCAACTATCCGATGGTCACGACCGAACTCACGGGCCATGCCGAATCCGTGCAGATCAAATTCGATCCGCGCCAGATCACTTATGGCCAGATCCTGCGCATCTATTTCTCCGTCGCGCACGATCCGACACAGGTGAACCGGCAAGGCCCCGACACGGGCTCCAGCTATCGCTCCAACATTTTCGCCGCGAACGACGAGCAGGCGAAGATCGCTCGCGCTTACATCGTGCAGCTGGACAAAGCGCATGTGTTCTCAAAACCCATCGCTACGCGCGTCGATCCATTGAAGGGCTTTTACGCCGCCGAGAGCTATCATCAGGATTTCCTCATCAAGAATCCCGACAACGGCTATATCGTGGTCAACGATCTGCCGAAGATCGCGAACCTGAAACGCCTGTTGCCGGAATATTATCGCGAGCAGCCGGTATCCGCCGCGAAACCATCCTAGCCCGCCATTCGCTCCGCGATAGCCGTGTCGTGACCCAGCAACATGCGCTTGAGTAGCAGCAATCCCGTCGGTGGCCGAACGTGGATCGGGTCGAGGTAATAGCGGCTTTCATGGCCGCGGGCTGCGGCGTCATCGCGTGTGATCGAGCTGGGGATCATGAAATCGAACAGATGCACCTTGTTCGGGCACGCCGCATTGTGCTGGATCACGTCGTCGCGAACCGTTTGTTTGAAGGCCGCGAAGCCTTGCGCGTCATTGGCGCGATAATGCGCGATGATTGCCAGATTGTCGGGCGGAAAGTAGAAATAAACCTCCGCTTTTGACGGGCAAAGTGCGTCCAGCGATTTCCGCAATTCGCCTTTCTGCCAATCGGTCAGGTGCATGGTGCGCTCGGCGCGGCGAGCCATCTCATGTCGGAATTTGGCGGGCGTCATGCGACCGTATTCGGTGAAGATGTCGGGTCGGTCGGCTGCCAGTTGGCCTGGACCCAGTCGGGCCAGGAGCCACACACCCAGCGCATGCATGCCCAATGCGCCGCCGCTCAGATAGCGCGAGGTGAACAGCCAAAGGTCGCGGCGTGGCGTGGGTTGACCCTGTGGCGTCACTGCCAGGCGCAGTTCGTCGAAGCCGCCGCCGAATGGCTGTGCCGCGCTGCCGGAGGTGAACGCATCGAGCGCCACGAAAATGGTTTTGACGAAGGGCTGCGCCGCCGCGTCCTGGATGTAGCGGCGCGTTTCGTAAGCCGAGGCGCTCGAAACGCCATAGTTGAAGCTTGCAACGTGGAATTCCGGGTTAACTAGCGTGGGATCGAATGCGATGCGTGCGCGGCTCGATCCGATGAAGACCATCGACGGCTTGACGGAGACAAGCCACGCCGGTTTCAACACACGCTCGAACCCGGAAACGAGCTGAACGCTCGCGCCCGCGCGATGATGCAGGATGTAGGCGTCCGCAATTGCGTTGAAGGCGACCGCAAGCGCGACGATAGCGCCCGCGATGCCGAAGAACCAAGTGAGGTAGCGGCGGCTTTGCATCAGAACTGGAAGTAGATGAAGGGGCTAAGATTGGAAAGCGCCATCACGCTCACGACAAACAACAGGCCGAACACGACTGCCGTTGCCGTGCTGGGCCGCCATTGCCAGCGCGTCTCGCGCAAACCCGCATCGCGGTAGCGCGTTTCGAGCGCCGGTTTCAACAACCAGGTGATCTCCATGCTGTTGGGCGCGAGCCACACCAGCGCGAACAGCGTCACCAGCGCGCCGCCCGCAAGTGGCCCGAACGTCAAAAGACGGCTATCGCCGCCCGCGCCCACGAGCGCCGAAATCATGCGGGCTGCGCCTGCAAAGCTCTCCGCCCGGAAAACCGTCCAGGCGAACACGACGGCGGCAAAGGTGATAAAAACCGAAACCGCATGCGCGAAGGGTTTGAGCGATTGCGGCAAGGTGAACCCGCGCGTCAGCGCGCGGAACGAATGGTTCGCGATCAGATAGAGGCCGTGCAATCCCCCCCAGATCACGAAGGTCCAGTTCGCGCCGTGCCAAAGTCCACCCAGCAGCATGGTGATGAACAGATTGGCATACCGGCGAAACTGCCCATGCCGGTTGCCGCCCAGCGGTATGTAGAGATAGTCGCGCAGGAAGGTGGACAGCGAAATGTGCCACAGCCGCCAGAATTCGATTATGCTGGCAGCCTTGTAGGGCGAATTGAAATTCATCGGCAGGCGAATGCCGAACAGGCAGGCCGATCCCAGCGCCATGTCGCTGTAACCGGAAAAGTCGAAATAGATCTGGAACGCGAAGAACAGCGTCCCCATCCACGCATCGGCCATCCCGACGGCCGTTCCGTGATGGGCGGCGGCGAACACGGCATCGGAGAACGGCGCAAGATTGTCCGCGATCAGCGTCTTCTTGGCCAGACCGATGGTGAACAACGTCATGCCCACCGCGATATCGTCGCTGCGTTTGTCGCGATTCCGGGTCTCGCCGAATTGCGGAATGAGGTCGTTATGCCGGATGATCGGTCCCGCAATCAGGTGTGGGAAGAAGCTCACGAACAGCGCGTAGTCGAGAAAGCTGTACCGCGGCGCCCTTCCGCCGGCCGCATCCACGAGATAGCTGATCTGCTCGAAGGTGAAGAACGAAATCG
Organism: uncultured Rhizobium sp.; assembly: GCA_964612235.1. Taxonomy (GTDB): domain Bacteria; phylum Pseudomonadota; class Alphaproteobacteria; order Micropepsales; family Micropepsaceae; genus Rhizomicrobium. The sequence goes on along the minus strand of CAZTCU010000176.1, from coordinate 2,473 downwards.
CCAGGGGCAGAAACAGATGCGGAATGGGAATCCCTAACGCAAGCAGATCGTTCGCACTGGAAGCGAGCAGCCCCGCATATTTGAACCACGCGATGAGGCCCAGATTGAACGCAAGGCCTGCGATAAGAAGCCCGCGAGTGGCTTTGCCTTCCATATGACGGTTTGTGATTGCGGCTCCAACGGCGAAATTCACCACCGTCGAACCCAGCAGAAGCGCCAGGAAATCCACTCGCCACCAGGCGTAAAACACAAGCGAGACCAGCAGCAGGAAGGTTCGCTTCAGGCCAGGCAGGCGGTTTTCCAGAACGCAGAAGGCAACAACGGTGAGCGCAAGGAAGATCAGATAGGGATACGAACTGAAGATCATTGCGGCCCGGGTCGGAATCGGCTGGGAAGACTTAGCTGTCGGAGGAGGGCGGCGGCAATGGCGGCGCTTTTAATGTCCACTCCACAATCTGTTTCAGGATCGCGGTTAGCGCCTGGCTTGCCGCGATCACCACATTGTCGACATTGTTGGCGCCCGCGGGCAGCTCCTGTGAAAATTCTTGCGCCTGGACGATGTCCCGCGCGCGGGTGCGAACCAGCTTCGCCATGATGCGGACCTTCACGCGCGGCGCGGAATCCGGCACGTCATAGATGGCGTTGAAATCGCGGATTTCCGTTTGCAGGATGTAATCCGACCGCACACCCGCATCGTCGGGCGCCACGGCCGCGATCTTTCCGCTTTGCTCGAACGCCTGCACCAGCGCGCTCTGAACAAGTTGCGGCAAGCGGTCGGGCCATTGCGCATTGGCATAGACGTCCATGCGCGCGGGCGGATTGAACAGAGCGATGCGTGAGGAGTCTAAGCTGTCCACCGCATCGGGCGTGGCGATATTGAGGGCCCAGCCTACCGTCGGCCCATCAACCGGCCCGTAAGTGGGATTGAGCAGATAAAGCTGCGATGCCTTGCCCGGCCCCAGAAGATCACCCCCGCCGCAGCCGGCGAGGAGAACGAGCGTACCGGCGCCCACCAGCAGATGGCGGCGGTCGAGTGTGGGAGAAGATTGCGCACTCATTTGGGTTGGTATCCTTCGCGGCGGTCGCCGAACAGAAGCTGTGTCGGCTGACGGTTCAACTTGTTCGTGAGGCGGGTGAGACTTTCGACCAGGCGCCGCGCATCGCCCACCAACTGGCCGAATTGCGCCAGACCGTCGCCGGTGACGAAGTCGTCGGCATCGGTGGCGAGCTTGCCGATATGCTTGATCGAGGTGTCGGCGTCGCGCACCGCGAGGTCGACATTGCCGAGCGTCTTCTGCATGTCGTCCAGGCTCGAATTGAGTTTTTGAGTACCCAGCGCAAGGTTACTCAAGGTCGCGTCGATATCCGCCGAATGGCGCTGCAGCACGCTGGTTGTGTCGCGGAGGTTGGCGAGCGTATCGGAAATCGCGCGGCGGTTCTGGGGGTTCAGCACGTCGTTCAGGCCGTCCGCTATCTTGTTCAGCTTGGCGACGAGTTGCGGCGCGCTTTCGACAAGCTGCTGTATGGTGGACGGCTTGGATTTGATGACGGGATAGCGTTCGCCGGGCTTGCGTGTGACCAGTGGCGAGTTCTTGCTGCCGCCGTCGATTTCCACATAGGTGCCGCCGGTCAGGCCTTCGCTCGCGATGCTGGCAACCGAATCCTCGTGGATTTTGACTTCGGGATTGATGTCCAGCGTCGCGATAACCCGTTTTGGATCGTCGGGATCGAAATCAACCGCCTTCACGCGGCCCACATCGATGCCGTTGTAGCGGACCTTTGTGCCGTCACCCAGCCCGGTGACGGAGCCGGTGAAATAGGTGCGATAGGTTTCGAACTCGTGGCTGTATTGCGCGCCGGCAAGCCAGAGGATCGCGATGACGATGCCTATGACACAGGCCAACACGAAGGCGCCGACGGCGGCGTAATTGGCTTTGGTTTCCATGTCCGGCCCTTCCTATGAATCCAGCGCCGCGCGGCCGCGCGCGCCGGAGAAATATTCCTTGATCCACGGATTGGGATCTTTGCGAAGCTCCGCGATCGTTCCGATCTTGATCTTCTTGTCCACGAGAACGGCGATGCGATCGGTCGTGGCGCGCAGCGTGTCGATGTCGTGCGTCACCATCAGCACGGTGAGGCCGAGGCTCTTCTGCAGGTCGCGCACCAGCCCGTCGAAATTGCTGGCGGAAATCGGGTCGAGGCCCGCGGTTGGCTCGTCGAGGAACAGCAGTTCCGGATCGAGCGCCAACGCGCGTGCAAGGCCTGCGCGCTTCTTCATGCCGCCGGAAAGCTCGGAGGGATATTTCTTCGCGGTGTCTTCGGGCAGCCCCACCATCGAGAGCTTCATCGAGGCGATCTCGTTCATCAAATTCTGGGTCATCTTGGTGTATTCGCGCAGCGGCACCTGAATGTTCTCGGCAACGGTCTGCGAACTGAACAACGCGCCTTCCTGGAACAGCACGCCCCAGCGCAT
>CAZTCU010000175.1:0-6147 GCA_964612235.1 uncultured Rhizobium sp. | reverse complement strand
GAGCGAGGTCGTCAACGCGGTCTTGAAGCCGTCATTGTCCACTTTCGATGCCCAGAGCGGGTTGGTCGGTTCACCGCCCGTCACGTTGCGAACGCACATCGCATGCTGCAAGCGCTCGGGAAAGGCTTTCTCCGAAGTCTGCGGTGCCACTGCCATGGCGGTCGGGTCGGCCGACGACGCGCAACCGGCCAGCGCGACGAGCGCCGCCATGGCGAACGACAATTGTATTCCAGTATGCAACGGATTCCTGTCATTCATTTTGCGATTCCTCATTTTGGTATTTCACATCCCTTTTGCTTGGCCAAAAATGTCAGCCGCTCGTCTCTGTCGACGAGCGCACGCCCCTTGATCTGCTCTTCGTTGGAAAGGTCGGTGGAGGAAACGAGCAGCAGTCCCACGAACGGAATCACGCTGCCCACATTCTTTGCGATGTTCTGGTTCTGGACCTGCTTGTCCCTGCGGACGAAATCTTCCGCCGCGGCCCGGTTGGCTTCGATCTGTTGCTTCAGCGCCGGGCAATCCAGGCTTTCATCGCCGGGCTGCACCATTCGCACGGGCATAACTTCTCTCGCCGCGCAGCCCGAAAGGCAAATCGCGCCCGCGACCAACAGGAGTCGGCAAAGCAGTCTGCCCCCCGGCACACCCGCCCCCAAAAAAGATGTAAGGAAAACGCCCTATATCGACGCTAGTCGACAAAGTGTTCCGCGTCAAATCCAAACATCGGGCGCAATAGTTCGAAGTAAAAGAGTGCAACAATTCTGTAAGCCGATGGACACCATCAACACCTGGCCGGCCCGACTTTCGGGGGCTTGCCACATGCTTATGGCCGGTGTCCTCTTGCGGTTCGGCTTTCCCACAGGCGGAGTTTGCGCGTGAGAACGTCCAGAAACATTCTGGCTGCATTTCTTGCCGTGTTTGCGTTCACAGGTGCCGCCCGGAAAACCGAACCGCTCAAAAGCGTTTTCAACCCGCTCGAAACCTTCGCCCCGCTCGCGTTGCCCGATCCCGTCAACGCCTATCGTTCCGGTGACGGCACGCCCGGCCCGGACTATTGGCAGAACCGCGCCGATTACGAAATCCACGCCAACCTCGACACGGCGTCGAACACGCTCTCCGCCGACGAGACCATCACCTACACCAACAACAGCCCGTCCGATCTCGACAGCGTGTGGCTGCAACTGGAGCAGAACGCCTACCGCAAGGATTCGCGCGGCCGTTATGCCACCGGCCGAGACGTCACGCAGTTTACCGAAGGCTTCGTCTTCGACAGCGTGGAGATCGACGCGCCCGGCGGCATGACCAAAGCCGAAACCTTCGTCAACGACACGCGCATGCAGATCAGGCTGCCGCGTACGCTTTCAGCACGCGGCGGCAAGCTGAAGATTCATATCCGCTATCACTACACGCTGCCCGGCAAGTTCGGCGGCCGCACCGCGCATGACGCCTCGCCGGATGGCGAGATTTATGACATCGCACAATGGTATCCACGCATGGCGGTCTATGACGATCTGCGCGGCTGGAACACGCGGCCCTATGTCGGTTCCGAATTCTATCTCGATTATGGCAACATCGCCTACGACATCACCGTGCCGTCCGATATGCTGGTTGCCGGTTCGGGCGAACTCGTCAATCCCGAAGACGTGCTCACCGAAGCCGAGCGTGCGCGCCTCAAGGAAGCGGCCTCCAGCGACAAGACGGTGATGATCCGCGATGCGAAGGAGATCGCCGATCCCGCCTCGCGCCCCTCCAAAACGCCCACGCTCACCTGGCGCTTCCGCATGGCCAATACGCGCGACGTGGCGTTCAGTGCCTCCAAAGCCTTCGTGTGGGATGCCGCGCGCATCAACCTGCCCGAAGGCAAGACCGCGCTCGCCATGTCGTTCTATCCGGCGGAAAGCGCCGGCGCGGAAGGCTGGGGCCGCTCCACCGAATATCTGAAAGACTCTGTCGAGAATTTCTCCAGGCGCTGGTTCGTCTATCCCTGGCCCACAGCGGTCAACGTCGCCGGCCCCGTCGCCGCGATGGAATATCCCGCGCTCACGTTCAACGATCCCAAGGTCAAGAACAAAGATCTGTTCTACATCACCGCGCACGAAATCGGTCACAGCTGGTTTCCGATGATCGTGGGAACGGACGAGAACCGCAATCCGTGGATGGACGAAGGCTTCAACACCTTCATGGATATCTACGAGCACGAAGATTTCCAGAACGGAATCTATGCCCCCAAGCGCGATGCCGAATATGCGCAAGCCGGCGGCAACCCGGCCGATGCGATCCTGCCGATCCTGAACGATCCCGACGCCCCCATCGTCGTCACCGGCGCCGACCGGGTGACCGAGAAATATCGCCACGCGGTCTCCTATTTCAAATCGGCGTTCGGGCTGGTGCTGTTGCGCGAACAGATACTGGGCAAGGAGCGTTTCGATTGGGCGTTCCGCAAATTTATCCGCGACTGGGCCTACAAGCACCCGTCGCCGTCCGATTTCTTCCGCGCCATGAATTCGGCCGCGGGCGAAGATCTCTCCTGGTTCTGGCGCGGCTGGTATTTCAACAATTGGACGCACGATCTCGCCGTCACCGGCGTGGCCTATGTCGACAAGGATCCCAAGAAGGGCAGCATCGTCACCATCGCCAATCTCAACCGCCTGCCGATGCCCGCGATCGTCGTCGTCGAATATGCCGACGGCAGCACCACTGCGTTCCGCCTGCCGGTCGAAACCTGGTTCAAGAAGAAAAGCATCGACCTCAAATTCGAGAGCACCGCCCAAGTAACAAAAGTCACCATCGACCCCGACCGCGCCCTGCCGGACAAGGACCGCGTCAACAACATATTCCCGCGGGAGGCGCGCTAACTTACCTCCCCTACGCGAGGAGGTCGGCGTCGTTCATCGGCACGACGGCGGGTGGGGCCTTCACCCACGGAGTTTGTTGCAGCGATATTATCTCACGCGGAGGTCGCGGAGTTCGAGAATCCTCCGCGACCGCCGCGTCTCCGCGTGCCCCAACGCAGGCTTCGCCCCATTCTGCCGCAAAGGGGCAAGGCAAGGTGGCGCTCCCCAATCCATCGCTATAGATTAAGTAACCAGCTTAGCGGTCTTCTTTTGTCGAACCTTCAACCTCTCCTGCAGCAAGCCACCGCCGCCCTTGCGCGCAACGATCTGCCGCGCGGCGAAGCCTTGCTGCAGCAGGCACGGACCGCCGATCCCGAAAATCCCGCCATACTCTTCTTCCTCGGCCATATCCGCCGCGCCCAGGGCCGCGTGCAGGAGGCTGTCGACTTTTATAAGCACGCCATCCGCATCGAACCCGGAAAGCCGGAAGCCTATCTTCATTTGTCCCAGCTTTTGCGCGGTGCGGGCCGCGCCGACGAAGCTATTCAGGTTTTGCAGGACGCACTCCCACTCGCGCCCACCGACGCCCGCATCCGTCTCGAACTTGGATTGGCTTTCGCGGCGAAACAGGATTTCGAACAGGCCAAGACGCAATATCGCGAAGCGCTGCGGCTTCAACCCGATTTCGTGCAGGCGAGCCAGGCATTGAGCGCCGCCCTCATCGCCCAGGAACGCCCCGAGGATGTGGAAGCGGTTGTCGAAGCCGCGCTCAACCGCCCCACACTGGCGCCGCGCGAACGCGCTGGGTTGAAACTGAACCTCAGCATCGCGCGCGTGCAACAGAACCGCGCCGCCGAAAGCCTCGCGCTTGTCGACGAAGCGCAAAGCCTCGCGCCCAACCTGCCCCAGGCCGATTACGCGCGCGCCAACACGTTGCAGATGCTGGGCCGCATGGAAGAAGCCGAGCGTGCTTATCTCACGGCGCTCAACCGCAATCCGCTGGATTTGCGCGCCCATCTCGGTCTCAACCAGCTTCTCTATCGCATGGCGAGCCCGAATTTCCTGCGCTCCTATGACGAAGCCGCGCGCCTTCATCCGCAAGCCGGAGCACTTTATGGAGAGAAGGCAAAATTCCTCTTCCTCGCCGGGCGCTATGACGATGCGAAAGCCGCCTTCACCCGTGCGCGCGACCGCGATCCCGCCAACATCGCCTGGCGCGAAGGCTTGGGCGGCGTCCTCACACGGCTGAACGATTTCGCCGCCGCCGCCAACGAATACGAACGCATCCTGCAATCGGGCAGGGCAACGCTCGACACACGCTGCGGCTATGCCGAATGCCTGCTGCGTGCGGGCGACCCCGAAAAGGCATTGCCCATCGCCGAAGAAACCATCGCGCGCCATCCCGACGATCAACTGGCGCTCGCGCTCTGGGGTGTCGCATTGCGCCAGCTCTCCGACGAGCGCGAGCACGAATTGAACGACTACCAAAATTTCGTCCGCGTCTACGATCTCGACCCGCCGGAAGGTTTCTCCGACATGGTGTCGTTCAACGCCGCTCTCAACGCAGCCCTCGATCCGCTCCACACCGACCGCCGCGAACACATCAACCAGACGTTGCGGCTCGGCACCAAGACGCTCGGCAATCTCTTCGGCACCGGCAACGAAATGGTCGACCGCCTGCAAACCCGCATCGATCAGGCCATCGCCGATTACATCGCGCAGATGAAACCGCACGCCGCCCACCCGCTGCTGCGCCGCAGCGGCCGGGGCTTCGCCTATGCCGGTTCGTGGTCGGTGCGCCTCGCCGATTGCGGCTTCCACACCAACCACGTCCATCCCAGGGGCTGGATCAGCTCCGCTTATTATGTGGACGTGCCCGATGTGACCGCCGATCGGGACGCCCGCCAGGGCTGGATCAAATTCGGCGAACCCAATTTCGATGCCGGTTTCGCAGACCCCGTCCGCCGCGCGGTCCAACCCGTGCCCGGACGCCTCGTTTTATTCCCGTCCTACACCTGGCACGGCACCATCCCGTTCCACTCGCAATCCACGCGCACCACCATCGCCTTCGACGTGCTGCCCCGCGCAAGATAGTTGCCCGAAATTTTTTGCGCCGCCCTACGCGGGTTTCGCCCGCCCGTCCGACTTATGATGCAAGGACGTGTTCGAGCCCTGTCGTGAGGCCGGGGGATGGCAGAAACACCGGACAACAGCTTTGACGGCGCGCAAGCCCTGGAGACTTCATCCGTGGCCTCGCGCGTAGACGACTGGTTTGTCCGCGAGGTTCTGCCTCTCGAAACGTCCCTTCGGAAATTCCTGCGCCGGGGATGGCGCAACGAAGCCGACATCCGCGATCTGTGTCAGGACGTCTATGTCGCCGTCTACGAAGCAGCCCTCAAGGAAATTCCCGCCTCCGCGCGGGCGTTCACCTTCGTCGTCGCGCGCAACGTGCTCGCCGACCGCGTGCGCCGCGCGCAGATTGTCCCCATCGAAGCCGTCGCCGATCTCGAAGCTTTGGGCGTCAGCGTCGACGAGCCCGGCCCCGAACGCGCGGCCATCGCGCGACAGGATCTGCGCAAGCTGCAGGCAGCCCTCGAACGCCTGCCGTCGCGCTGGCGGGAGGTCGTGGTGATGCGGAAAGTTCAGGGCCTTTCGCTTGCTGAGATTGTCACCCGCCTCGGCATCGCCGAACGCACGGTCTCGCAGCACCTCACCTCCGGCATCACGGCGCTGGCGAACCTGTTCCACGACGATCCCTCCGATCAGGGAGATCAATCGTGACCCGCGCCGACGAGCTCGACACCATCGCCGCCCAATGGATCGTGCGCCGCGAAAAAGGCGAATGGACTGGCACCGATCAAACGGAATTCGACGCCTGGCTTGCGCAAGCGCCCGGCAATCGCATCGCCTATCTCCGCCTCACCGATGTCTGGAATCGCGCCGGCCGCCTGAAGGCGCTCGATCAGCCCGCGCGCCGGCGTTTCCTCGGTTTCCGCCGCGGTGACCTTCTCAAACCGCTGGCCCGTGTCGCGGCCCTTTTCATTCTCGCCGCCGCCATAGGTGCTGCCGGTTACGCATATCTCTCGCGCACCAACGACACGCGCTACGCCACCGGCATCGGCGAGCGCGAGATCATCTCGCTGGCCGATGGCTCCCGCATCGAACTCAACACCCAGACGGTCCTGCGCCTCAGCCACGAAGCGGGCAAACGCATCGTCAAGCTCGAAAGCGGCCAGGCCTATTTCGACATCAAACACGACGCAGCCCATCCCTTCGTCGTGCTCACCGGCCAGCACCGCGTCACCGACATCGGCAC
>CAZTCU010000174.1:0-6218 GCA_964612235.1 uncultured Rhizobium sp. | reverse complement strand
CCCTCGATCACCTCCTGGGCCGCCTTCACAATGGCGTCGCCGATCTTCGCGTCGAGATGGCCGAGCGCCATGTTCGTTTCGGCCGCCGCCCGCTTGACGATGCCGAGCGCACGCACGATGGGCAGCGGCTGCTTCTCCCAGCCGATCTTGAAATTGCCGAGGCTTCTCTGCGCCTGCGCGCCCCAATAACGGTCCGAGGCAACTTCAATGGGACCGAACGTGTCGGTCTCGATGCGGGTCTTCGTCATGAAAGAAAACTCACTTCTTGCGGAAAGCGTCCAGGTTCACCACTTCACCCGCGGTCGGCAGAACTTCGTCGGTGTTCTCGGCCTTGATGGGCGGCGAGGCGGGCGGCTTTTCCTTAGGCGCAGGCAATGAAGTTGGCAACGCTGCGACAGGCGAGGGCACGTTCGCCTTGTCGGCATCCTCGCCGCCCTTGAACTGCAATCCGAACTGCACGCCCGGATCGAAGAACGCCGTCAGTGCGGCAAACGGTATGGTCAGGGTCGCGGGCAATTTTCGGAACGACAGCGCCACCTCGAAATACTCGTCCTGTACCTTCAGCCCCCAGAACTGGTGCTGCAGGATGATGGTCATCTCGTCGGGATATTGCTCTTTCAGGAAGTCGGGAATGTCGACGCCCGGAAAATGCGTCTTGAAGGTCAGGTAGAAATGGTGCGACCCGATCAGCCCCTGCTTCTCGATCCGGTGCAGCGCATCGCGCACGACGGAGCGCAGCGCCGCGTCGGTCAAAGCCTGATAGCCGATGTAATCTTTTGCCATGTATCTCTGCCCAATTCTGCGAGAGACTAGGCGTGAGGACTTCCCTGTCAATTGTCCGGCTCGCTTGCAGGGCGCGAACATTTGTGTCAGTTGCATAAATTCAATAGCTGGCTGGAGATAAGCCGTGTCTGTTGCGACCGCTTTGGAGCCTGCACCGCAGCGTTTCCGGCCTTCCGCGCCGGTTCCGCACACCCATCCGCCGACGACGATTCGGTTCCTTGTCGATCTCGCCCGCAACCCCATCGAGGCGTTTGGCCAATACGCCTATACCGAGCCGTACATCTACAAGCGGTCGTGGATTCGCCACCTGCTCATGGTGAATCATCCCGACGGGGTGCGGCATGTTCTGCTCGACAATGCGAACAACTATGTGAAAAGCGACCAGGCGGTGAAGCGCGTGCGCCCGGTGGCGGGCAACGGCCTGCTCACCGCCGAGGGCGCAAGCTGGCGGTTCCAGCGCCGCACTGCGGCCCCGATTTTCCAGATGCGCAAGGTTGCGGGCTTCACGCCGGAAATGACCGCTGCCACGCAAGCCATGCTGTCGCGCTGGGGAACGCTGGGCGACAACGCGGTGGTCGACATCGGCGAAGAGATGATGCGGCTCACCTTCGACATCATCTCGCGCACCGTCTTTTCCAACGAGATCACCACGGAATACCGCAGGATCGCCCATTCCATGGCGACCTATCTGGATAATCTCGGCCGCATCACCATTCCCGATGTGATGGGCTTGCCGGGCTGGGTTCCGACGCCGGGGCGCCTGCGCGCGCGGCCCGCGATCAATTTCTTCCGTCACGAACTGGGCGGCCTGATCGACCGCCGCCGCGAGAAACTCGCGCGCGATCCCTCCGGTGTGCCCGACGATCTGCTCACCCTGCTCCTGACGGCCAAAGACCCGGAAGAGGGCGCGCTGTTCAGCGAGGCGGAGGTCTATGACAATGTTTCCACTTTCGTGCTCGCGGGCCACGAGACGACGGCCAATGCACTGACCTGGACCTTCTATCTGCTCTCCCAATTCGCCGAACACGACGCGGCGCTGGCAAGCGAAGTCCGCGGCACGCTCAAGGCCGATGGCGCCACGTCCGACGATGTATCGTCGCTGCCGTTCACCCGCGCGGTGATCGAAGAATCCATGCGCCTTTATCCGCCCGCGCCGATCTTCGCGCGCGATTCCGTGGATGGCGATACGGTGGGCGGTATCGAGATCGAACCCAACACCGCGATCATGGTCGCGCCCTGGGTGATCCATCGCCACCGCAAGCTGTGGGATGCGCCTGACTATTTCATGCCCGAACGCTTCGCGCCCGGCGCACGCGAAAAGATCAACCGCTTCGCCTACATCCCCTTCGGCGGCGGCCCGCGCATCTGCATCGGCATGGCGTTCGCGATGCAAGAGGCGGTCGTCATCCTGTCGACAATCGCGCAGCGTTACCGGCTGGAATTGTTGCCGGGGCAGAAAGTCGAACCGCTGGCGCGCATCACCTTGAGACCGAGATATGGTCTGAAGATGAGATTGGTGAAGCGCTGATCTTTTTTATCCTCCCCCGTGAAACGGGGGAGGGGGACCGCGAAGCGGTGGAGGGGGCGACGCCGCACGGTGTTCGACTTACCCCCTCCGCCCTCGCTTCGCTCGTGGCACCTCCCCCGCTTCGCAGGGGAGGAAGATTCTCAAAAATAAATCCCCAGCGATTCCGGCGTGTAGGGTTTCAGCTCATGGCTGAGCCCTTCGCGCACCTTGTTCGCCCAATCGGGATTGACGATCAGCGCGCGTCCCACCGCCACAAGATCGAAATCGCCCCGCGCCATCATCTCCATCAACCGGTCGATGTTCGCCGCTTCCGTTTTCGTCGGCTGCTGCGCGAACGAGGTGATGAAATCGAGGTCGAGGCTCACTGATCCCACCGTCACGGTCGGTCTGCCGGAAATCTTCTTCGTCCATCCGGCCAGGTTCATGTCCGATCCGGTTTCGGGGAATTCCGGTTCCCAGAACCGCCGCGTCGAACAATGGAAGATATCGACGCCCGCATCCGCCAGCGGTTTCAGGAAGCGTTCCAGTTCCTGCGGCGAGTGCGCCAGGCGCGCGGTGTAATCCTGCTGCTTCCATTGCGAGAACCGCAGCAGGATCGGAAACGCTTCGCCCACCCGCGCCCGGACCGCGCGCACGATTTCGGCTGCGAATTGCGTGCGCTTCTCCAGCGATCCGCCGAACGCGTCGTCGCGCGCGTTGGTGCCGTCCCAGAAGAACTGGTCGATGATGTAGCCGTGCGCGCCATGAATCTCGACGCCGTCGAAACCCATGTCCTTCGCGTAGCCCGCGCTAATGGCGAATCCCGAAACGACATCGTCGATGTCTTTCGCCGTCATCGGCTCGCTCACCTTCTTGCCGGGCCGCGAAAGCCCAGATGGCGACATGCTCGGCTGATCGGGATACGGCCCCGACCCTTTGTGGCGCACGATGCCCTGATGCCAGAGCTGGGGCATGATGTGCCCGCCGGCCGCCTTCACATCCTTCAGCACATTGGCCCAGCCCTTGAGCGATTCTTCGCCGAAGAAAGCAGGCACATTCGCATCGTTCGATGCCGAAAGATGTTCCGGCGATGTCCCTTCCGTAAGAATCAGCCCTACGCCGCCTTCGGCGCGGCGGCGGTAATAGGCGGCAACATCGCCGTCCGGCACCTGTCCCGCGGACCGCGATCTGGTCATGGGAGCCATGACGATCCGGTTTGGCAGCGTCAGCCCCTTGAGCCGGAACGGTTCGAAGAGTAGGTCCGTTGAAACCATGGCAATGCCCTCGTTCGGAAATATCGTTTCGCGCGCAGCGAACAGTCTTCGGTTCCGTCTGGCAAGAGCGAGGGTGGCGGCATGACGACCGCAGCCGAAAACCTGTCGCCCACACCCGAAGAGACCCCGCCGCCCGAAGGGGGAAGCGGGCGCCCATCGGCGCTGGCGCTGCTCAACGTCTTCCGCCATCGCAACTACCGCCTGTTCTTCACCGGCCAGCTCGTCTCGCTGATGGGAACGTGGATCACCTCTGTGGCGCAGGGCTGGCTCGTCTATTCGATGACGCATTCGCCGTTTCTCTTGGGCGTGGTGTCGTTCTGCGGACAGGTGCCGGTGTTCTTCATTTCGTCGTTCGGCGGAATGATCTCGGATCGCCTCGACCGCCGCAAAATGCTGGTGTGGACGCAAGGCCTTTCCATGCTGCAGGCGGCTGCACTGGCAGCCCTCACCTTGAGCGGTATCGTGCAGGTCTGGCATATCGTGGCGCTTGCGCTGTTCAAGGGCTTCGTCAACGCCTTCGACGTGCCGACGCGGCAAGCCTTCACCATCGAAATGGTCGGCAAGGAGGATCTGCGCAACGCCATCTCGCTCAATTCGGTGATGTTCAATCTCGCGCGCATCGTGGGGCCGACGGTTGCCGGCATTCTGGTGGCGACGGTGGGCGAAGGCCTTTGTTTCACCATCGACGCGATTTCCTATGGCGCCGTTCTCATCAGTCTCGTCATGATGCAGGTGATCCCGAAGCCGCCGCGCCAGCACGGTCGTCCCTGGCAGGAATTGAAAGCGGGATTCGTCTATGCCTGGAGCAATCGCCAGATCCGCATTTCGCTGATGCTGATCGCGGTGTGTTCGGCGTTCGGCGCGTCCTACATCCCGATGATGCCCGCCTTCGTGCGCGACGTGCTGAACGAAGGCTCGCAAGGCCTTGGCTATGTGCTGGGCGCGGTCGGCGCGGGCGCGTTGTGCGGCGCCTATGCGCTCGCCCGCATCCACGACCGCCATCTGACCTTGACGCCGATCGTTGCGGCTGCGTCGTTCGGCGTCGGCCTCATCCTGTTCGCCAATTCGCATTCGCTGATCGCAGCGATGCTGCTGGTGCTGCCGACCGCGTTCAGCCTGATGCTGCTCGGCGGCTCGACCAATACGATCATCCAAACCGTTTCCGAAGATCACATGCGCGGGCGCGTGGTCTCGTTCTACGCGATGGGCTTCATGGGCATGATGCCGTGGGGATCGTTGTTGCTGGGGTGGCTCGGCGGACGTATTGGTGTCGGCCAATCGGTGGCCGTCGGCGGTTGCATCTGCATCCTCGCCGCCATCGTCGCCTATCTGAACCGCGAACCCGATGCGAAGATTGCCACAGCCTAACTCACCTCCCCCTAGGCGGGGAGGTCGGCGAGCGAAGCGAGACGGGTGGGGGTGATCAATAAAGTGGGGAGCTTCTGTTGCCCGGTGCTCCAGCAGAGCCGCGTCAGCGGTTTGCAACAAAGACTCGAGGGACATCCCGACGAGATGAGAGAAGTGAGGGACTTCTGTTGCCCGGTGTCCCTCGAACCGCGCTTGGCTAACCGAAGTTAGGCAGCGAGGGCCATTTCATTGTCGTTGGCACCTGTACGATTAGCCCGATAACGGCGGATACCATACCGAGCGAAAGGTCAGCCTTTACACGTCTGTCGATCCTATTTCGCCCCCACAGATATCCTCCTGGGAGGACATGTGGTGGAGGCGCCGGGTACCGCCCCCGGGTCCAGTCCGCTTATTACGCAGCCGTTTATCGCCGTAGTCCGAGCAAGCCCGGACATTCCCAATATAGGGACCGGCGGTTAAGACTTAAAGCCATTGACTCGCTATTTATTTGTAACTACAATTAAATGAAGATCGAATTCGATCCGGCCAAAAGCGAAAGGAATGCCCGTGAACGGGGATTACCGTTCGACTTGGCACGGGATTTCGATTGGGAAACGGCGGAATACGAGGAAGATGTTCGCTTCGCTTATCCGGAACGCCGGATGATTGCCGTGGGCTATCTCGGGAAGAGGCTGCATTTCGTCTGCTTCACGATGAGAGGAGATATTCTCCGGATAATCAGTTTCCGTAAGGCGAACAACAAGGAGATGCGCGACTATGAAAAAAAGAAAGCCGCTCACTGATGCCGAAGGCGAGGTCAGGGAACTGACTGTTGAGGATTTCAAACAGTTCAAACCGCTCGATCACTTCCCGGAGCTGGCCAAGCTCGTGCGTGGCCGCGGGCAGCGGGGTCCGCAGAAAGAGCCCACCAAGCAGCAGGTCACCTTGCGGCTGGATCGCGATGTGATCGAGCGTTTCCGCGCCACCGGCCCCGGCTGGCAGAGCCGCGTCAACGAGGCGCTGCGGAAGGCACGCGTCGGTTAGCTCTATCGCAACCGCTACGGTGCGCTAGACTGGAGCCGAATCGAAAAAGCCATCCATGCGCCAATATCACGACCTGATGGAACGCGTGCTCAAGCACGGCGTCGAGAAACGCGACCGCACCGGCACCGGCACGATCTCGGTGTTCGGCCATCAGATGCGGTTCGATCTCGCGCAAGGTTTTCCGCTGCTCACCACGAAGAAGCTGTTCACCAAGGCGATCGTCAACGAATTGCTTTGGTTCCTGCGCGGTGACACCAACGTCA
>CAZTCU010000173.1:0-6254 GCA_964612235.1 uncultured Rhizobium sp. | reverse complement strand
TACGCTGCTTGCTGCTTCCTTTCGCTCAACGGTACCGAGCGGAAGCCGATGGCGATGCGGTTCCAGGAATTGATCGTTCCGATCAGGAGCGTCAGGTCCGCCGCTTCCTTCTCGGTGAAGTGCTGCATCAGCTCCTGATAATCCTCGTCCGGCGCGTGGGTTTCGGAGATCAGCGTCAGTGCTTCGGTCCAGGCGAGCGCGGCGCGCTCCTTTGGCGTGAAGCGCGAGGATTCCCGCCAGGCCGACAGCATGTAAAGACGTATCTCGCTTTCGCCCTGCTTGCGGGCATCGGCCGTGTGCATGTCGATGCAGAAGGCGCAGCCGTTGATCTGGGAAGCGCGCGTCTTCACCAGTTCGATGATCGTGTGATCGAGCCCGCATTCCTTGAAGTAGGCTTCCAGCGCCATCATGGGTTTCAACCCCTGCGGTGCGGCTTTGTAATAGTCGATGCGTGTGGACATTGAGGTCTCCTTTCGTCTCGAGCATAAGACGAAATAGAGACGCCTGCTGTGACAGAATCCGGAAAAATCAGTTCGCTTCGCTCAGATCCGGCGGCAGCGGGGCCACGTCGACGCCTTCGTCGACAAGTTCCTTGGCTTCCTTGAGCGTGGCTTCGCCATAGATGTGGCGGTCGTCGGTTTCGCCGTAGTGGATCTTGCGCGCCTCTTCGGCGAAGCGCGGGCCGACATATTCGGCGTTCTCGGTGACGTATTTGCGCAGGCCCGTCATGAACTGGGTCATCTTGCGCATTTCGACGGGCGCGGATTGCTGCTCAGCCTTGGCCCCGCGGACGGATGGGGCCATCGGCGCCTTGGCGACCTTGTGGGAGTCGCACATCGGGCAGACGAGCTTGCCCGCCTTCGACTGTTCGTCGAATGCAGCACTATCTTTGAACCAGCCCTCGAATGCATGGCCCTTGTTGCAACTCAAACTGTAGACAATCACGGACAGCCTCACTTCGCCCGATACACACCCTCACTAACGTAGAACATGGGGGTAAATGTGGCGTTCCGCAAGCAGACCCAATGTCCGAGTGCTAGGGGGCCTGAAAATCGCGGTCATGCTGGAGATTGGGGATGCGGGAGCGGGCCACCTCGGACGCGCCCGGATTGATGTCCGCCACGATGACGCCGGGTTCGGTGCCTGCTTCCGCCAGCACCTCGCCCCACGGCGCGACGATCAGGCTGTGGCCGTAAGTGTGACGGCCATTGGCATGAAGGCCACCTTGCGCAGGTGCCAAGACGAACGCGCCGTTCTCGATGGCGCGCGCGCGGATGAGCGTGTGCCAATGCGCCTTGCCGGTGGTTTCGGTGAAGGCGGACGGGATCGTGAACAGGAACGCACCGGCTTTGGCGAGCGCGCGGTAGAGTTGCGGGAAACGAAGGTCGTAACAGACCGTCATGCCCAGCTTGCCCCACGGCAGATCCGCAAGCGCCGCGCTGTCGCCGCCCGCCACCGTGTTGGACTCGCGGTATTTCTCGCCCGACGGCAATTCGACGTCGAACAGGAAAATCTTGTCGTAGCGTTTGACGATGTTGCCTTTCGGCCCGATCAGAAACGAGCGATTGGCTGTTTTCGTATCGCTCACCTTGATCGCGAGCGAACCGATCAGAACCCACACGCCCAATTCTTCCGCCAGCGCGCAGAATTTCGGCAAGGCGGGATCGCGGTCTTCCGGGTAGCTGTTTTCGAGTTTCGCGCCGCCATCGGGCGCCATCAGCGTGGTGTTTTCCGGCGTGGCGATGAAGGTCGCGCCTTTGGATTTGGCCTGGCGGATCAGATCGCAGGTGTCGCGGATGTTCTCTTCCACGTCGTCGGTGGATCGCAACTGGACACAGGCGGCGCGGAACGTCGTCATCACGCCAACAATGGGTCGAGCTTGCCTTCCGAGTCCAGTTCCATGAGATCGTCGCAACCGCCGATATGCCGGTCGCCGATGAAGATCTGCGGAACGGTGTAGCGCCCGGATTTCTCTTCCATCTCGGAGCGCGCCTTCGAGTCCATGAAGACGTCGATCTCGTCGTATTCCGCGCCCTTCTTCTTCAAAATCGCCTTGGCCCGATAGCAGTAGGGGCAGATGGGCGTGGTGTAGATTTTTATCGGCGCGGACATGGTTCCAGAACTCTAAGACGCGAGTCTTGCGAAATCATATCTCGCCCGGTGCCGCACGGACAACGCGCGCAAGTGTCAGCGCCAAAACCCTTGCCGCGCCTGCCCTTTTCAGGCTTCGGGCGCAGGCGTCGAGCGTGGCGCCGGTGGTCAAAACGTCATCCACGAGCAGCACCGTTCGGCCTTTGACCTCGGCACGCCGGGCCTTGGGCACGGCGAATGCCCCCAGCATGTTGCGCCGCCGGGCCTTGGCCGAGGGCATCTTGCCCTGGCTGGGCGTCGGTTTGAGGCGCTGGAGCAGAAGCGGCTCGTAAGCCGCGCCGCGCGACCGCGCCAAACCCTGCGCGATGACCGCCGCCTGATTGTAACGGCGGCGCCAAAGGCGGAAGCGATGCAGCGGCACAGGCACGATCACATCGGCTTCGTCCAGCAAGGCGCGGCCGCTGCGTTCCATCCAGCGGGCGAAGGCGGGCGACAGGTCGAGCCGGTCCGCCCATTTGAGCGCCAGCACCAGCTTTTTGCTTGCCTCGTCATAGCGCATCACCGACAGCGCGCGGTCGAAACGCGGCGGTTTGGCGTGACAGGCCGCGCACAACGTTTCACCGCCCGGATCGATATCGAAGGGCAAACCGCAGGCGCCGCAGACGGGCCCTTCGATGAAGGAGATATCGCCCCAGCACTGCGAACAGAGGCTGCCCGGATCGGCGACATGGGCGCGGCACGCCACGCAGAGCGGCGGAAACAGCAGATCGAGCACGCCCCGATACAGGCGGGCGGGGAGCTTTGGCGATTCCATGACAGCGGCCATGGTTCTAGTCTAACTAGAGATCGAGATGACGTCGAAGCACCGCCCCCCACCCGCCGCGCTAGCGCGCGTCGACCTCCCCTCGTAGGGGAAGGTTAGGATGAGTGCGCCCAGGATATTTGATCGCACGCTTTACGCGCTTCGCCGCGCGCGGGCTTCGGAATCGTTTTTGGCGGTCGATGCGGCGCGGGCGATTGCGGAACGGATCGGCGGCATCAACCGGCGGTTCATTCGCGCTCTCAATCTCAATGCGCGACCGGAGACACATACCATCTTCGCACCGCTGGCGAAGGAATGGATCGAAACGCCGCCCGGCAGTGTGGACGAAGAAGCCCTGCCCTTCGCGCCGGAGAGGTTCGATCTGATCGTAAGCGTTCTGTCGCTGCACGCGGTCAACGATCTGCCGGGCGCGCTGGTGCAGATCCGCCGTGCGCTGAAACCGGACGGGCTATTCCTTGCGGCGCTGTTCGGGGGAGAAACATTGCGCGAATTGCGCGAAGCGTTCGCCATCGGGGAAAGCGAGACGGTTGGCGGCGTGTCTCCCCGTGTGTCGCCGTTCGCGGACGTGCGCGATCTGGGGGGATTGCTGCAGCGGGCGGGCTTTGCCTTGCCCGTGGCCGATCTGGAGCGAACGACGGTTCGTTACGCGAGCTTCGACAATCTCCTGGCCGACTTGCGGGCGCTGGGGGAAACCAATGTGCTCACGCAGCGCAGCAACCGCATCCTGCGGCGCGATACGCTCGCCGCGGCGTTGGCGCACTACCGTGCAAACCATGCCGACGCCGAAGGCCGGATCGCGGCGACGTTCGATGTGATCTATCTGGCAGGCTGGGCTCCGCACGAAAGCCAGCAGAAACCGCTCGCGCCCGGAAGCGCGAAAGCCCGACTGGCCGACGCACTGAAATCTACGGGTTGAACCCGCTGCTCACGTCCTGAAACGTCGTCGCAAGCGTGTTGCCGATCGTTGTCAGCGAGGCGATGATCCCCACCGTAATGATCGTTGCGATCAACGCATATTCGATGGCGGTCGCGCCGCTTTCGTTTTGCGCGAACGCTCTCAGATGAGATCGCGCAAGAGCGGAATAAGCGGCAAGTCCGCCGCCGGCATGGGATAGGCCGGCAGATCGCGCGGACGCACCCATTTGATCGCCTGCGCCTCTTGCGGGGCGAGCGTGCCCTCCCAGCGGCGACACAGGAACAGCGGCATCAGCAGATGAAACGCTTCGTAACTGTGCGAAGCGAAAACGAAAGGAGCCAGACATGTCTCTCTCACCACTATCCCGAGTTCTTCTCGCAGCTCCCGAATTATCGTGTCTTCGGGTCGCTCGCCCTTCTCGACTTTGCCGCCGGGAAATTCCCAGAGGCCAGCCATTGCCTTGCCCGGCGGGCGTTGTGCGATGAGCACGCGGCCATCCGGATCGATTAACGCGCACGCCGCAACCAGAAGCAAAGGGAGCTGCGTCATCCGAGTCGGCCTCACTTTCGCGCGGTGCGCGTTAAGGTGTGATTAAAACATTGCAGCAGTTTCACGAGTGTTTCGCTGAACACGCTGTTCAAAATGAAACAACTGCATTCATCTGCGATCGTCAGCCGGGCGTGGCAAAGCGCGATGGCTGGCCGAACTTGGCAAACACCCCGTTAAACAAGCGCGTCCACACCTTCTTCCTCCGTTCGGTGACTTCGGCAATCGCGAAAAGAATGACGAACAGTCCGGCGTAAAGAAGAAGGCTGCGCCCCAGCGACGGCGGCGATCCCTGGAACGCCCAATGGATCAGGGCCAGCACCGGCGTGTGAAACAGGTATATTGCAAACGTAGCCCCCGCCGCGTAGCGGATCGGACCGCCAACCGCGCGCAGCAGAGTCTTGAATTCGATTCGCATCAGCGCGAACGCCAGAATGTTCGCCGTGATCGCAATCCCAAGCAAATAGAAGAAGTCGAAATTGGGCGGCAACAAGGTCTTCACGAGCTTGTCCCCGAACACCCTCCCGACCAGCAAGGTGAAGGACGCGTCGGTGTCGGCAAGCAGGAGGTACACCGATCCGAGCGCGCTGATCGCAAAAAGGGCACAGGCCGCAATTACCGGAATCGTCCACCGCTTTCCGGCTTCGTAAGCCGCCACGCCCAAAAGCCAGAGCGGAAACAGCACCAGAATTCGCGGCCCCGCAATGGCGCAGGTCAACAACACCAGAAGGAAGCGCAACCGTCCGGGAAAATATGTTGCCGCGGCGAAGATGACATAATACCAAGCTTCATAGCCCAGAGACCAGAACGGCAGGTTTGTCCACCATCGCTCTCCTATGAACCACAATTGCGATGTGTAGGTCAGATTGAGAAATGCGTGCGTCCAGACACTCATGCGGTCCTGGCCGGCATGCTGAAGAAAATAGCTGGCGTCGAAATGCCGGATCAACAGTTCGGTAATGACAGTGAAAATGATCGCCGGCACTACCACCGAGGAAAGACGGGCCCCGCGGGCAATCGTGTAGTCGCGAAGCGTCTTGTTCTTTGCGTCCGCCGTGTAGGCAATGACGTAACCCGACATCACAAAGAAAATGACCACGCCTTGCGGCCCATAAGACCGAAGCTGCCAAAACCACAGGCCGAAGATATCCGTCTCGATATGCGAAAAAAGGACCAGCAGCGCGCCGACAAATCTGAGAAGGTCGAGATAAACCGAAAGCGCGGGTGTCATCGCCGGCGATTGGCGTGTCCCTGACGACACCGTGGACAGCATAGTCGCACCGGCCAGCACTTTAGGCGATTGCATTCTAGGGGCTACCATCGTTGCAATCAATGTCGCCGGTCAGCTGCGATAAGAACCGTTTATCCGGATATATCCTTCGGTGAGATCGCACGTCCACACGCGCGACCGTCCCTTGCCGATGCCCAGGTCGATGACGATTTCGACTTCGCTTCCGGAAACCGCGCGCGTGGCCGCGGCTTCGTCATATCGGGGGCTGCGTTCGCCCTTTTCCGCCACGACCTGATTGCCGAAGGCGATCTTGAGCTTGTCGCGATCAGCGGGTCCGCCCGCCTTGCCCACGCCCATCACCACGCGACCCCAATTCGCGTCGTTGCCCGCAATCGCGGTCTTCACCAGCGGCGAGTTGGCGACGGCGAGCGCGACGGTCTTCGCGGAATCGTCGCTGGCGGCGCCTGTCACGTCGATGCGGATCTGCTTGCGCGCGCCTTCGCCGTCGCGCACGACCTGAAGGGCGAGGTTCAACAACAGCTCATCGAGCTTTCTTTTGAAATCGGCGAGCCGCTTGTCGTTTGCCTTGGAGATGGCGGGATGGTGTGCGCCTTTGCCGGTCGCAAACAGCAGCAGCGTGTCGCTGG
>CAZTCU010000172.1:0-6257 GCA_964612235.1 uncultured Rhizobium sp. | reverse complement strand
GCTATCGGTTGGTAATACCCAAGAGGTCCGAAAGTTCCCTTTTGCTGACATACTCCCGTTGCCCGTTTATGGTCCGCCGCACATGACGGGGACATGAACGTGGCTTTCACGATCCGTGCAGCAAAGCGAGGCGACGAGGACATCATCCTCACGCTGCTCCATGAACTCGCCGTCTACGAAAAGCTGACGGCCAGGTTCAAAATCACCCGCGAGATCGTCGCGCGCGATTTCATCGGCGAACACGCCCCGCTGAAAGTCGATCTGCTCCACGAAGCCGACGCGCCCGCCGGAATCGCGACGTGGTATTTCACCTACAACAGTTTCGCTGCCGGCCGCGGCGTTTTTCTTGAAGACCTGTTCGTTCGTCCCGAATTCCGTGGACGCGGTTATGGCAAAGCGCTCATCGCCCATCTTGCCAAGCAAGCCGTGAAAGCGGGCGGCAACAAAGTCGAATGGGCGGTGCTCGACTGGAACAAGCCCTCCATCGATTTCTACGAAAGCCTCGGCGCGGAGCGCATGAGCGGATGGTACATCTATAGTCTCGGCGGCGAAGCGCTGGCTAAACTCGGCAGATGATTCACATCTCCCTCATCCTCGCCATGGCCGACAACGGCGTGATCGGCAACAAAGGCGGCATTCCGTGGCGGGTGCCGGAAGATATGCGCCGCTTCAAGGCGCTGACGCTCGGCAAGCCCAACATCATGGGCCGCAAGACATGGGAGAGCCTGCCGAAGAAGCCGCTTCCCGGCCGCGTCAATATCATCGTCACACGCGACCGCAATTACCGCGCGGAGGGCGCAACGGTCGTCGCCACGATCGAAGAAGCGCTTGGCCGCGCCAAAGCCGAAAACCCGGAAGAGATCATGGTAATCGGCGGCGCAGAGATTTATCGCACAGCCCTGCCACTCGCCACCCGCATCGAACTCACCGAAATCCATGCGCAGATGGAAGGCGACACGACATTCTCATTCGACCGCGCTGGCTGGAGTGAAGTAGCGCGGGAAGATCGCAAGACGGAAGCGGGCCTGGCGTACAGCTTCGTCACGCTGCAACGCACCAATTCCTGACCACTTCCGTTTCGCCATTCGTCCGCGCTAGCCTTCCCTCAGACAACAATGGAGGAAACGCATGGACATTCGTGAACTCGCCACTGGCCTCAGATTCCCCGAAGGCCCGGTGGCGATGGATGACGGTTCGGTGATCGTGGTGGAGATCGCGGCGGGCCGCATCACCCGCGTCAAGCCGGACGGCAAGACGCAAACCGTCGCGAACACCGGCGGCGGACCCAACGGTCTGGCCATCGGGCCCGACGGCGCACTTTATGTCTGCAACAACGGCGGCAACTTCGTCATGCACGAACGCGACGGCCTGCTGATCCCCGGCCACATGCCGCCCACGAAAGAGCCGGGCCGCATCGAGCGCGTGAACCTCTCCACCGGCAAGGTCGAAGTCGTCTATTCCGAATGCGACGGCCATGGTCTCGGCGCGCCAAACGACATCGTGTTCGACACGCAAGGCGGCTTCTGGTTCACCGATCATGGCTCGACGACCGACGAATACCGCACGCACGGCAATCTCTACTATGCGAAAGCCGACGGCAGCGAGATCAAGCATGTGCTGCGGGAATTGCTGTCGCCCAACGGCGTCGGCCTCTCGCCCGACGGCAAGACGGTGCACTACGCCGAAACATTCCCGGGCCGTTTATGGAGCCTGCCGCTCGAAGCGCCGGGCAAGGCCGCTATCCCCACAGGGTTCACGCCCGCCAATTTCGCGGGCGCCTATCCGGGGCTTGGCTATTTCGACTCGCTGGGCGTGCAGGCCGATGGCGCCGTCTGCGTCGCCACCATTCTCGCGGGCGGCATCAGCACCTTCTGGCTCGACAGCGGCAAGTTCGAACACACGCCGCTGCCCGATATCGCCGTCACGAACATCTGCTGGGGCGGCAAGGATATGAAAACCGCTTACGTCACGCTGTCGTCGACGGGCAAGCTCGCCGCGATGCCGTGGCGTTCGCCGGGATTGCGGTTGAACTACAACGCCTAACTGAACGACACATACGCCAAAAGCAGCACGAACGCGGTGACCGCGATCGTGCTGTGAATGGCAATGACCAATCCGCTCGTGCGTCTGAAACGCCTTGCCAAGATAAGCACGACGAGCCCCATCACCAACGCGAGCGCAACCAAAACCGCCGCTGCGGGGCCGAACGCCGATACGCCATATTCCGCACCACGCGCCAGTCCCTGCAAGGCGAGGATCAAAACCACGAGCCCGGCCGCGCCCGCCAGGCCATGCAATGCGCCGACAGGCCAGGGTGGCAATTTCGCGGCGCGCAAATGCAGGAACGCAAGTGCGCTGCCGAACACAACGGTTGCCGCAAGTATCCAGAACGCGAGCGTCAGCATGAACGAGAGCGTTACTTCTTCTTTTTCTTCGAGGGTTTGCGCGCGATCCATTCCGGCGGATCGCTCGCGGGGAAGGATTCGAGCGAGGCTTCGTCCACCGCATCCCACTTGCGCGGCTTCCTCTTCACTTTCTTCACCTTCTCGGTCTTCGGCTCGGCGACGCGTCTCTTCGCCGGCTTCTTCGCTTTCCTTGCTGCCATCGCCATCCCCGTCTATTCGATCACGATACGCGGCGCCGCGCGCGCCGGCGCCTGGATCGATTTCGCCACCTTCTCCGCCACCGCCATGAAGGCGCGCGCCTCCGCGCTCGTCGGATTGTAATCCACAATCGGCGTTCCCGCATCGGAAGTCTGCCGCACGATCGGCATCAGCGGAATCTCGCCGAGGAACGGCACGCCCATCTTCTCGGCTTCCGCCTTCGCGCCGCCATGGCCGAAGATATGCGTCTCGTGCCCGCAATTCTCGCATACGAAGGTGCTCATGTTCTCCACCACGCCCAACACCGGTACATGGGTCTTGTTGAACATGGCGACGCCCTTGCGCGCGTCGATCAGCGCGATGTCCTGCGGAGTGGAGACGATCACCGCGCCCTTCAGCGGCACGCGCTGTGCGATGGTGAGCTGCGCGTCACCCGTGCCCGGCGGCATGTCGATGACGAGCACGTCGAGTGGCGCCCATGACACGTCGTTCATCATCTGCGTCAGCGCCGATTGCACCATCGGCCCGCGCCAGATCATCGCCTCGTCCTCGCGCACCATGAACCCGATCGACATCGCCTTGATGCCGAGTTTCTCGATGGGCTTCAGCTTCTTGCCGTCGCTTTCCGGCTTGTGACGGATGTCGAGCAGCCGCGGCACGCTCGGCCCGTAAATATCGGCATCGAGCAATCCCACCTTCAAACCCAGCCGCGACAACCCCAGCGCCAGGTTCACCGCGACCGTCGATTTGCCGACGCCGCCCTTGCCGCTTGCCACCGCGATGATCGCCGCCACGCCGGGAATGCCCCCCGAAGGTTGCGGCGCATGTGCATGTGCGCGCCGCGCCTGCGGCGGTTCGTTGTGCGCGGTCAGAACGGCGGTCACCGAAAACACGCCGGGCAATTTCGCCACCGCGTCTTCGGCGGCCTTGCGCAAAGGTTCGGATTGGGGCCCGCGCGCAGCGGGCACCTCAATGGCGAATCCCACATTGCCGTCGCGAACGGTGAGGCCCTGAATCAGTCCGGCTGCGACGACATCCTTGCCGCTTGCCGGATCGATCACCTGGGCAAGCACCTTCAATACGTCATCTCGCGTCGCGGCCATGATTTGCGCCTGTTGGAAGCAGCACCTATATACCCCGTAGATCGCTGGAACCAATCGATGCCCTGGACAAATCAGCCCGGTAACGGAAGCGGCAATCCGCCACCCGGCGGAGGCGGCCGCGGACCGTGGGGCAGGGGCCCTGTCGGCGGCGGTCAGCCGCCCGATTTCGAGGAAATGCTGCGTCGCAGCCAGGAGCGGTTGAAACGCATCCTGCCCGGCAATTTCGGCGGCCCCGGTTTCGGCTCGGGCGGGCTTGCCATCATCGCGCTTGCCATCGTCGCTGTCTGGCTGATGAGCGGCATCTATGTCGTCTCGGCGTCGGAGCAGGGTGTGGTCCTGCGCTTCGGCGCCTTTGCGGCGCGCACGGCGCCCGGCATCAACTATCACCTGCCATGGCCCATCGAGACCGTCGACATCGTCGACGTCACGCACCCGCGCCAGATCACCATCGGCGACCGGCCGACCGAAAGCCACGACGCCGACCAGAGCGAAGACATCACGCAGGAAGGCCTGATGCTCACGGGCGACGAGAACATCGTCAACGTGAACTTCGTCGTCTATTGGGTCATCAAGGACGCCGCCAATTATCTCTTCAACGTCGATCGCCCCGATGCCGCGATCAAGGCGGTGGCCGAAAGCTCGATGCGCGAAGTCGTCGGAAAGAGTCCCATCGAACCCATCCTCACGCAGGACCGCGAACCCATCCAGATCGAGGTGCGCGACCTGATGCAGAAGACGCTCGACACTTACGGCGCGGGCGTCACCGTCACCGACGTGAAGATGCAGAAGGTCGATCCGCCCGACGAGGTGCTCGACGCCTATCGCGACGTGCAGGCCGCGCGCGCCGACCAGGAGCGCATGCGCAACGAGGCCGAAGCCTACGCCAACAAGATCATTCCCGAAGCGCGCGGCAAGGCCGCCCGCATCGTGCAGGAAGGCCAGGCCTACAAGCAGCGCGTGATCGCGGAAGCAAGCGGCGAAGCCAAGCGCTTCCTCTCCGTCTATGAGGAATACAGAAAGGCGCCCGAAGTCACCCGCAAGCGCATGTATCTCGAAACGATGAGCGGCATCCTGGGCTCGTCGAACAAAGTGCTGATCGACGAAAGCGCGAAGGGCGTCGTTCCCTATCTGCCGCTGCCACAACTCAAGACCAACGATTCCCGCAGCGTGACGGTGACCGAACAACCGATGTCCGCCACGCAGCCCACTCCGGCGGGGACGACGCCATGAACCGCAACGGCCTGTTCCTCGGCGGCATTGTCGCTGCCATCGTCATCATCGTCGCGCTGTTCTCGCTCTACACCGTGAATCCGCGCGAGCAGGTTCTGCTTCTGCAATTCGGCGCGCCGCAGCGGCTTGTCACCGAACCGGGCCTGCATGTGAAGGTGCCGTTCCTGCAACAGGCGCAATTCATTCCCAAGATGCTGCTCAATCTCGACGCGCCCGCCGAGGAAGTGATCGCGCAGGATAAAAAGCGCATGGTGGTCGATGCGTTCGCGCGCTGGAAGATCGTCGATCCGCTGCGCTTCTATCAATCGCTGTACGACGAAACGACCGCCACCATGCGGCTCACCCCGATCCTTTCATCGGATGTGCGCCGCGTGCTGGGCTCGCAGACGTTCGCCGCCATGCTGTCGGGCAAGCGCGCGGAGCTGATGGTGCAGATCCGCGACGAGATCAACCGCGACGCCGACGGTTACGGAATCAAGATCGTCGACGTGCGCATCCGCCGTGCCGACCTGCCGCCGCAGAACAGCCAGGCGATCTATCGCCGGATGCAGCAGGAACGCACCCGCGAAGCCAACGAATTCCGCGCCGAGGGCGAGGAAATCTCCCAGCGCGTGAAGGCCCGCGCCGAACGCGAAGTCACCGTGCTGACCGCCGAAGCCACGCGCGAATCCGAAATCCTGCGAGGGCAGGGCGACGCCGAAAAAACGAAGGTTCTGGGCGCCGCCTACGGCCAGGACGCCGATTTCTTCGCCTTCTATCGCTCGCTGGAGGCCTACCAGGACGCATTCCCCGGCGACAACACCACGATGGTCCTGTCCCCCACCGGCGAATTCTTCCGCTATTTCGGAGCGCCGGGGAAGAAGTAGGCCGGTTAACAGCCTATTTGTCCTCCCCCGCCGGCGGGGGAGGGGGACCGCCGAAGGCGGTGGAGGGGGGCAGTGCCGCCGCAATCACGCCGATTACAACGTCTAACTGCTCATAAACATCGGTATTCTGAACCCGCAGCACCCGCCAGCCGAGCGCTTTCAAATAAGCCTCGCGTTTCCGGTCATATTCAAATGCTTCTTCCGACCAATGCGTGACTCCATCGACTTCAACAATCAATTTGGCGGGAACGCAGGCGAAATCAGCGATGAATGGTCCCACGGGATGCTGCCTTCGGAACCGGTAGCCGTGAAGTCTGTCACGACGAAGTTCGACCCATAAAATTGTTTCCGCTTTCGTCATCCGACGGCGAAGAGATTTCGCAAGCGGGCGTGATTTTCCTTCGTTTTCTCGCACGTCCCCCCTCCACCGCTTCGCGGTCCCCCTCCCCCGCGAG
>CAZTCU010000171.1:0-6321 GCA_964612235.1 uncultured Rhizobium sp. | reverse complement strand
CTTCAGGTTATGAGCCTGACGAGCTACCGGGCTGCTCCACCCCGCGTCATGGCCTCGAACCGCAAGCGATCCAAGGGCGCGCGGATATAGGACACCAGAGGAGGGCTGTCCACCCCGATCCGCCGACCCTCAACCGGGGCCTTCCTGGGCCGAGATATAGGCGGCCAAGCCTTTGGCCAGATGATCGAACAGCAGTTTCACGCGGCGGCTGCCGCGCAGGTCTTCGTGCATGGCGAGCCACATATCGAGCGTGAACGAGACCCGGCCCTCCAGCACGGGAACCAGTGCTTTGTCGCGACGGGCGATGGTCTTCTGACAACCGCCGATGCCGACACCGGCACGCAATGCAGCCAGTTGGGCCAGATCGCTGTCGCAACGAAACCCGAAAAATTCCCGCGACAGGAACCTCACCGGCCCGCTGACATTCCTGAATGGCGAGGCATCGCGATCCCATCCGATCACCGTGTGCTGCGTGAGATCGTTTTCATCGCGCGGTACTCCGCGCACCTTGAGATAGGCGCGATGCGCATAAAGCCCGATCTTCACCTGCCCGATTTTGCGCACCACCAGGGCCGCCTGTTCCGGCCGCACCATGCGCACCGCGATATCGGCGTCGCGCCTGAGCAGATCCTGATTGCGGTTCGACAGCGCCAGCTCAACGGCGATTTTCGGATGCGCGCGCCCGAATTCCGCGATCAAGGGCGGCAGCACTTCGCAACCGACGATCTCGCTTGCCGTCAGCCGCACCACGCCGCGTTCGTCTTGCGCGCTGCCGGAGCTTTCGCGGATGGCGGCTTCGAAGGCGGTCTCGGCCGCTTCCAGATCGCCGCGCATGGCGAGCGCCGCTTCGGTCGGCGCCAGCCCCTGCGGCGAGCGCACGAACAGGTTCACGCCCAGCGTCTCTTCCAATTCGGCAATATGCCGGCCCAGAGTAGGCTGAGTCAGCCGGAGCGCGCGGGCCGCGGCCGACAGGCTCCCGGTGCGCAAAACGGCCAGCAAGGAACGATAGAAATTCCAGTCGGCATCGCGAGGGGTCATAAATATATGTATATCGACTATATTCAGATATACAATTTTCTTCACTCAAATCCTGCGCGATTGTCCCGTCCGCACCCTTGAGGAGACATCCGATGTTCGTCGGTCATTACGGCCCCGCTTTCGCCGCCAAGTCGGCGTCCAAACCCATTCCGCTGTGGCTGCTGTTCGTCGCCGTCCAGTTCATGGATGTCGTGTGGTCGCTGTTCGTGTTTCTGGGCGTGGAGAAGCTGCGCATCGTTCCAGGCTTCACCGCGATGAACCCGCTCGATCTCTATTACATGCCCTTTACGCACGGGCTGTTGGGATCGCTGGTGCTGGCCGCGCTGCTCGGCGGCTTCAGCGAATATTTCATTCCGCAGAAAGGCCGCACGTTTTTGATCATAAGCGCCTGCGTGTTCTCGCATTGGCTGCTCGATCTCATCGTGCACGTTCCCGACCTTCCGCTGATCGGCGACAGCATGAAGGTGGGCTTCGGTCTCTGGCATTGGCGCAACATCAGCCTCGCGGCCGAATTCGTCACGCTGTTCGGCGGATTGTGGGTGCTGCTGCAGTACGCACCGGTCGAAGACCGCGCGGCCAATATCAGGCTCTGGGCACTTGCCGGCTGGCTGGTGGCCGCCCAGCTCTTCGGCACCTTCGGGCCGCAGCCCACCACGCCCCGTATCGCGGCCGCCATGGCGCTCGGCGCCTACACGATCTTCGCCCTGTTTGCCTGGCAGGTGGACCGGGCGCGGACCGCCAGAGTTCCCGCATTGCAATCAAGCCATTGATTCTAAAAGAATTATGACAATTCCCCCAGCGCCTGCCCCGGATTGATACGGGCAGGCGACCTCGTTATAACCCCCGCCTGCTTTTGGCGCCGGCCGATGAAACACATCGAGGATACCCATGGGAATTGAACTTCCGTCCGGCTACGCGCCGTCGGAGAGCGAACCCTTCATGAATGAGCGTCAGCGGGAATATTTCCGGCGCAAACTCATGAGCTGGAAAGAAGAGATCCTGCGGGAGAGCCGCGAGACGATCCAAAACCTTCAAAGCGAGACCACGCCTTTCGCCGACCTCGCCGACCGTGCCTCGACCGAAGCCGAACGCCAGCTCGAACTGCGCACGCGCGACCGGCAACGCAAGCTGATCGCCAAGATCGATGCGGCACTGCGCCGTCTCGAAGACGGCTCCTATGGGTTCTGTGAAGAGACGGGCGAGCCGATTTCGCTCAAGCGCCTCGATGCGCGTCCCATCGCGACGCTGTCCATCGAAGCGCAGGAACGCCACGAGCGCCGCGAACGCGTTTATAGGGACGATTAAAAAAACAACGGCCGGAGCACTTCGCGCCCCGGCCGCTGGCCCTGCCCCTCCGCCCCATCGGCGGACTGAAAAATCAGAATGGCATCAGGATGTCGTAAAGCTGCGAGCCGTAGCGCGGCTGTTGCACATCCGTGATCTGGCCCGCGCCGCCATAGGAGACACGCGCTTCGGCGATCTGGGCGAGCTGGATCGTGTTGTCGTTGGTGATGTCTTCGGTGCGCACGATGCCCGAGATCTGCAGATCCCGCATTTCGCTGTTCACGCGCACCTGCTGGTGGCCGCGCACCACGAGATTGCCGTTAGGCAATACCTGCGTGACGATTCCGGCAAGCGTGAGGTTTACGGTTTCCGAACGGTCGACCGAGCCCGCGCCCACATTCGAAGTGTCGGACCCCATCTTCACCAGGCTCGAAGGGTCCGCGCCTTGCGGCAGGATCTTGGTCAGCGTGCCTTCAAGGCCGAAGAAATTGGTCAGGTTCGCGCCATCCGAATTGGCTCTGGAACGCGAGGTCGTGTTGGAAATCTTCGCGGCATCGGCAATCGACACGTCGATGGTGATGATGTCGCCGACGTGGCTCGCGCGCGGATCGTGGAAGAAGCTGCGCGCACCCGGCGCCCACAGCGAATTGGCCATGTGCATTCCTGCGGGCGCATGCTCGGTCGGCATCGACACGGGCTGATAGCCGGGCTGGGCCACGGGATCGGCGATCGGCGCCATGTCCGGCGGCTTGCCGATATTCTCGATGCGGTCGACGGCGCTGCAGGCCGAGAGCGCGATGAAGCAGCTATAGAGCGAAATCTGTTTGATGGCGGAGTACATGGCTCGTCTTTCTTCTAGTTCTGCATCTGGGCGGTGCGGACGGATTTGGCGTTCAGCGGCACGGCGGCGTCGGCACGGACCGTTGCCGGGCCTATGACGGTCGCCATCACCTGGCGGAACGACACGGGATTGATGACGGTCACGGTTTCGCCGATGCCGCCTTCGCTGAGCGCGCGGCCCGTGGCGGTGAGCGAAATGCCAGGCGCGTCGAACGTCATGGTGACGGTCTCGCCCTTGGTGACGACGATGGGCTTGCGCACATCGGTGGCCATCACGAGTTCGCCCGCGCGCAGATAACGGCGCGCCTGCATCCCCGAAAGCTCTGCGACGGAGGTGATCGTTCCGGCGCGCATCTGGCTCGCCTGCGCGGTGCCGTAGACGAGATCGGAATCGGCGATGATCTCGCCGCGCGCGATGTCGCGCGAGGGTACCGCGACGCGCGCATCCGTATCGGCGGCAAGCGCCGGAATCGCCGGAAGGACCAGCAGCGCAAGACAGAAAGCGATCATGAAGCGCAATGTCATGGCGGTTACGAGCCTCCCATCCGGGCCGTCTGCTGCAGCATCTCGTCGGCGGCAGTGATGACCTTGGAATTCATTTCATAGGCACGCTGGGCGGTGATCAGCGAGGTGATCTCTTCCACCGGATTGACGTTCGAGGTTTCGAGGAAGCCCTGGATGATCGTGCCGTAACCCGACGATCCCGGCAGGCCCGATTGCGGCGAACCCGACGACGGCGTTTCGAGGAACAGGTTGTCGCCTTGCGCGCTCAGGCCCGCTTCGTTGGGGAAGCGCACGAGTTCGAGCTGGCCCAAAGTCTGCGGCTGCGTCTGCCCCGGCAATTGCGCCGACACTTGTCCTTGCGCGTTCACCGAAATGCTGAGCGCGTTCTGCGGCACGGCGATGCCGGGCGCCACGACATAACCCTTGTCGGTGACGATCTGGCCTTCCGGCGACAGCGCGAAATTGCCCGAGCGCGTGTAGGCGTCGGTGCCATCCGGCTGCTGGATACGGAAGAAGCCCGGTCCCTGCACCGCGAGATCGTAAGGATTCGAGGTCGAATTCATGTCGCCCTGGCTCGTCACGCGATAGACCGCGGCGGTGCGCACACCGGCGCCGAGCTGGATGCCCGAGGGAATGATCGTGCCGGAATCCGAAGACTGGGCGCCTGCCTGTTCGATGTTCTGGTAGAGCAGGTCCTGGAATTCGGCACGCTGGCGCTTGAAGCCGGACGTGTTCATGTTCGCCAGGTTGTTGGCGATCACTTCGACGTTCATCTGCTGTGCCAGCATTCCGGTAGAGGCGATGCTTAGGGCGCGCATGGAATCTGCTCCTTACATATTCGGCATGTCGCCAAGCTTCGAAACGGCCTGGCGCATGAGATCTTGCTGGGACTGGGTGATGTTGGCGGTAAGCTGATAGGCGCGGGTGACCTCGATCATGTGGCTGATCTCCACCACCGGCTCGACATTCGAGGTTTCGAGCATGCCCTGCTGGATGGCGCCTTTTTCGGCGGGCTTGGGCGCTTCGGCGGTCGTGTACATGCTGGCGCCTTCCTTCTGCATCGCGGATTCGTTGTCGAAGGAGACGAGGCGCACCTTGCCGAGCTGGCCCTGCTTGCCAGTGATGGTGCCGTCGGTGCCGATATGGATGTCGCCGTCGTCGGGCGAGAAAGTGATCTGGCCGCCTTCGCCCATCACCTTGTTGCCGTCGCTGGTGACGAGATTGCCGTCGGCGTCGAGCTGGAAATGACCGTCGCGGGTGTAGCGGTCGCCATTCGGCGTCTGCACCACGAAGAAACCCTTGCCGTTGACCGCGAGGTCGAAAGGCG
The DNA here is from genome assembly GCA_964612235.1 of uncultured Rhizobium sp. Classification (GTDB taxonomy): domain Bacteria; phylum Pseudomonadota; class Alphaproteobacteria; order Micropepsales; family Micropepsaceae; genus Rhizomicrobium. Next base: position 1,328 of record CAZTCU010000171.1, on the reverse strand, counting down.
CGCCCGTGCGTTCGATGCGGCCTTCGTTCAGGTCGCGCACCGTGCCCTTGTCGACCACGAAGCTGACGAGTTGCGTGCCCTTCTCGGTCTCGGAGGGCTTCATGCGCGCGATATATTCTTCGAACTTCACGCCCTCGCGCTTATAGGCAGGCGTCGACACGTTCGCGATGTTGTTCGCGATCACGTCCATCGACCGGTATGCCGCGAGCTGATGGGACAGGCTCACGAGTAAAGTGTTGTCCACGGCTAGGCCCTTTCTGGTCCGTCGCTTGTGCTAACCAAGTGCAGGGGCCGTGCCATGCGCGAATTCGAGGGTTTGACTGGATTCTTTGGGTGCCCTTCCGCCCCATCCCGGCAAACTCTGCCGGGCAACAACCACTCCTTAACCACGATTGCCTAACGTGCCGCCTGACCAAGGCCAGAAGGGCCGAGAAGGGGCACCTGCGCATGCTGGGCAAGCTGTTCAAGAAGAAGAAAGCCGAGGAAGCGCCGGCCGAAGGCGACGAGGACGAGAAAAAGTCCACGGAAAAATCCGAATCCGCCGAAGGCGAAGGCACGGCCGAGGAACCAAAGAAAGGTTTTGGTAAGAAATTTCTTCTGATGGCAGGTGCGGGCGGACTTGTCCTGCTGCTCGCGATCGGCGGCGGCGTCTACTACTTCTTCTTTATGGGCTCGGGCGACGAAACGCATCTCGCCGAGGCCAAGCACGAAGTCCCGCTGACGCCGCCCGATGTCGCCTATTACGACGTCCCCGACATCATCGTGAACATCCAGACCGCCGACGGCGCCCCCGCCTATCTGAAAGTGGGCCTGTCGCTCGAACTCGACACGCAGGAAGAAAAAGCGGGCATGCAGGCTTTGATGCCCCGCGTGGTCGACCAGTTCCAGGGTTACCTGCGCGAACTGCGCGTCGACGATCTCAAAGGGTCTGCGGGCGTGATGCGCCTCAAGGAAGAACTGCTGCGCCGGATCAATGTGGCCGCCGCGCCTTACAAGGTGCGCGACGTGCTGCTCAAGGAAATGATCATTCAGTAACAGGTTGGGATATGGCTGACGAAACCGAAAACAAGACGGCGGAAACGCCCGAAGCAGAAGACGCATCGCCGGTTATGGGCGCGAGCGCCGAACGTATCCTCAATCAGGAAGAGATCGACAGCCTGCTCGGCTTCGACGTCAACGACGACCAGTTGCAGGACAAGAGCGGCATCCGCGCCATCATCAATTCGGCGCTGGTTTCCTACGAACGCCTGCCGATGCTCGAAATCGTCTTCGACCGCCTGGTGCGGTTGATGACGACATCCTTGCGCAACTTCACCTCCGACAACGTC
>CAZTCU010000170.1:3593-6330 GCA_964612235.1 uncultured Rhizobium sp. | reverse complement strand
GTCCGCAGTCCACTCTTTACGGACGCGGCGCGACCGGCGGCACGGTCAATATCCGCACGGCAAAACCGCAGCTTGATGAATTCTCCGCCTACGGGATGGGCAGCTACGGCAACTACAATTCGTCCCAGCTCCAAGGCTATGTGAACATTCCACTGATCACCGATGTGGCGGGTATCCGTCTTGCCGGTGACTGGACGCGCCGTGACGGCGTCGTCGAAAACATCGCCGACGGAAGCAAGATCGACAGCCAGAATACCTATTCATTGCGCGGCTCGTTACGCTTCCAGCCGACGCAAGACACGACGATCGACATCATCGGATCGTATTCGCACGAAGCCGATTCCAAGATGCGTGCGCGCAAGCAACTCTGCACGACCGATCCCACTGGTGTTCTGGGTTGTTTGCCGGATTCGGCCACGACCGGGGTGGTCAATCTGAATTCAACGCTTGCGACGATTGCGTCCAGTAAACAAGCTCTTGGACTTGCAGGTTTGGGTGCGTTGGGGCTCTTCGACCTTAGTACTACCCCCACCTTGCCGGCACCGCTAGACATTCTCAATCCGCCCGATCTGAGAAAGGTCAATACGGATTTCACGCCTGTCTACCATGCGCATGACGAGTTTCTAGCACTCAACGTCAAGCAAAGAGTCACTGATTGGCTCGATGCTACGTTCGTTGGCGGTTACGACTATCACGCCACGTTCTCTCAGGAGAGCTACAACAATGTTGGCGGCCAACCTTTTGCGCCGAACGCGATCGCGAACGCGCAAGGTGCTTTGCAAGGCACAGTGGCCTTTCTGACCGGAAGCCCCGCCTTTGCCGCTGCTTATATGCAGCATTACGCGCCGTATTTTGCTCAAGCTGCGAACAATGCAATACCTGTATCCGCTATCGGCGGACTTGGTCTGACAAGCGGCAATTACGGGGCTTTTTCCGACACGGTAAGTGCATCGGACCAATCCGATGCCTATAGCCAGCAATATTCGGCAGAATTGCGCTTCGCGAGCAACTTCGAAGGGCCGCTCAACTTTCTGATCGCCGGCTATTATCTCGCGGCGCAGGGCCATGGCGACTACTATGTTGTCGCCAACACGTTCGATTATCCATTCGTGATGCTGGGGGCCGTTTCCGGCTTGGCCGACCCGGCTTGTCTGGCGGGCGGGTGTATAAACCCAGGCTACTATCACAATGAGGGAACGCGTAATACCCTGACATCAAAGGCAATCTTCGGCGAACTTTATTACGACATTATTCCGGATGACCTGAAACTGACCATCGGTGCTCGCTATACGAACGATCATAAAGAACAGCAGGGCCGTATCTTCATTTTCCCCGGCAACGTGCCGATTGGAACACCCAGTGAAAATGCGGCGGCGTCTTATCTTGTCGGTCTTGGCAGGAAGGATTTCGATTGCTCGAACGGTACATCCAACCCTGCCGCCACAGGGTGCCCGCCGACCACACCCCTAGGTCCGAACGATCTCTACCAGTTCAACCAGGTGACATACAGCAAGTGGACCGGCCGCGCCGTTTTGAATTGGACGCCAAAGCTTGACTTCACCGATCAGACGACCGTCTACGGATCTTATGCCCGCGGGTACAAGGCGGGTGGTTTCAATCCGGGCATTCAGCCAGGATTGGGTATTCCGCCGTCCTATAATCCCGAAAGCATCGATGCCTACGAAATCGGCACCAAGAATATTTTGATGGATGCCACTCTGCAGGCAAATCTCACGGGTTGGTACTACAACTACGATAGCCTGCAGGTTTCGGCGATCGTGCAGAACACTTCGGTCAACCAGAACATCAGTGCCAAGCTCTGGGGCGTTGAAGGTGAATTCCTCTGGGCGCCCACCACGAACTTGCAGTTCAACCTGAACTTCGGGCACACCGATTCGAGCATTGGTAACGTTGCGTTGATCGATCAACGCAATCCGACTGGGGGCAGATCTGACGTGGTTCTCATAAAGGACCAAGTCTTGGGCGCCAGCATCGGGCAGAACTGCGTACTCTACTTTATCAATGGCCAAACTCTTTCGCCGGCAGACAACCCGGCCTTTGTCGGGGCGCTTCCGGCAGGCTTGTTCACCAACCCGCCGGGCGGTTCCAGCGCGTTGGCAGGCCATGGGATAGCGCACGCAAACTACGGATCCTGCGCAACACCTAACACCTCGGCAACAGCTTTGTCCGAAGCCACGTTGAATGCCTTCGGATACTCGCGCATCGATCCGACCGGGGCGGGAAATGTTTCCGACGGCGTGGCAGTTTCGCTCAGCGGCAATCAACTCCAAAACACGCCGCCGTGGAACATCAGCATCGGTGCGCAGTACAAATTCGATCTCGATGGCGGCTATTCGATCACGCCGCGCGTCGACTTCTACTGGCAGGCCGACATGTGGGGCCGCATCTTTAACGCAGCGTCCGACAAGATCGGCTCGTGGGAGAACACCAATGCTCAGATCACGTTTTCTGCGCCGAACGACCAGTGGTTCGTCCAGGGTTACATCAAGAACGTGTTCAACGAGGACAGCATCACGGGCGAGTATCTGACGAGCTCGACCTCCGGCCTCTATACCAACGCGTTCCTTGTCGACCCGCGCTTCTTCGGTTTCCGCGTGGGTGCGCACTTCTGATTGTAACGTAGTCCCTCCCGACTTCAGAGGCGCCGGGCAACCGGCGCCTCTTTTCTTTGTGTCCTTGCCGCCCGTTGCATTCGCCCGGAAAACCGGCCTCACTT
>CAZTCU010000170.1:0-3493 GCA_964612235.1 uncultured Rhizobium sp. | reverse complement strand
TGGACGCGCACGAAGATGGGCCGCTTCCGCCCGTGGCTTCTGGCAAGTGTGCCTGTGCTCATTCTCGGCACGGTGATGGTGTTCCTGGCCAAGCCCGGCGTCGGCACAACGTATCTCACCGGATGGCTGCTGTTCTTCTTCCTCGGTTATTCGATGTCGCTTCTGGCGACCACGGCCTGGGGCGCGCTTCTGGTGCCGGACTACAACGAGCGGTCGCGCCTTTATGCCTGGCTGCAATTTTCCGGTCTCGCGGGCGCGGTGCTGCTGTTGTCCCTCCCGCCGCTTCTGACCAACGTCTTCCATGCCGATCAGGAAACGGTGATCCACGCGATGGGCTGGTTCCTGATCGTCACGGTGCCGCTCACTGCGTTCCTGGCCATCGCCTTTGTCCGCGAACCGCGACATACGGCGGCACCCAAACGGGAGAGTTTCTCCTGGCGCGATTACCATGCGCTCATCGTCCAGCCCAGCATGGCGCGCATCCTGATCGCGAATTTCTTTCTTACGCTCGGTCCCGCGATGACGGGCGCGCTCTACTTCTTTTTCTTCTGCGATGCGCGGGGCTACACGCCGGGGCAAGCGAACATTCTTCTCTTCATCTATCTTGCCGCAGGTCTTGGCGGCGCGCCTTTCTTTGCCGCGGTGGCAAACCGCATCGGCAAGCATCGCGCGCTGGCACTCGCAGCGGCCCTCAACGTGGTGACGCAAGCGGGCCTGCTCATGCTGCCGAAGGCATCCATGGGCCTGATGGTGCCCGCCATGTTCATCGTCGGCTTCATCGCCAATTGCTACCAGTTGATCCTGAACGCCATGGTCGCCGATGTGTGCGACGAGGTGCGCCTGGAGGCCGGCAAGGATCGCACGGCGCTTCTCTATTCGCTGATGACCTGCACCCTGAAGATCGGCTCGGCCGTGCCGGTGGGCATCACGTTCCCCATTCTTGCCGCCATCGGCTTCAACGCGGCGGAAGGCGCGGTCAATACGCCGGAAGCCTTGCGGGGGCTCGAACTCTGTTTTGTGTCCGTGCCGGTACTGGTGATTGTGCTGGGCGGGCTTGCGATGTGGGGCTATCGCCTCGATCAAAGCCGCCACGCCGAGATCCGCGTCAAGCTCGATGCAAGCGACGCCGCCGTTCTGGCCGAAGAAAGACTTGCGGTCGAAAGTCCTATTTCCGCGCTGGCGGGATCACAAACGCCGCCTTAATTCCGTCGTGTAACGGTTGCTTTATCCCGTGGGCGATTTCGGTTGCAAGCTTGGCAAAAAGCCGTCTCATTGGAAGCGTGACGCAGGCGCCGCCAGGGAGGCCGCGATGATTTGGGGTGGGGACATATGACGATTCAGCACTCTCGCCGCCTCTCGCCTCTCATGCTCGCGGCCTATTCGAGCCCCTATATGCCGGTGGGTGCGCTGATCATCTGCCTCGTCGTGTACCTGCCAAACTATTACGCCAGCCATCTGGGCCTTGATCTCACCACCGCGGGTTGGGCCTTCACGGTGGTCCGACTGTTCGACATCGGTTTCGATCCCTTCGCGGGTGCCGCGATGGACGGGATGCGGCTTCGCTGGGGGCGCTATCGGCCGTTCCTTGTGCTCAGTTCGCCACTGATCGCGGTTGCGGTTTATGCGCTTTTCATGGCCGAACCCGGCGTCAGCGCGAACTATTTGATTGCCTGGCTGGGCGTGCTCTATGTCGGCTTCTCGCTCTGCGTGCTGTCGCAAGCCGCATGGGGCGCGGCACTCGTGCCAGATTATCACGAACGCTCCCGCGTCTATTCGCGTATCCAGATATTCGGCGTCGTGGGCGCGGTCGGCGCGCTCATCCTGCCGCCGATTCTTCATTCCTGGTTCGGCACCGGCCAGGTGGGCGGTGTGCGGGCGATGGGCTGGTTCATCATCTGTGCGGCGCCCATCACCGCCTTCATCGCCGCCGTCCGCGTGCCCGAACCGCCGGAATCGCCAAGGCGCGAACGCATCAGCTGGCGCGACTACCGTGCGCTGCTGGTGCGCCATTCGATGATCCGCGTACTTTTGGCCGACCTCTTCCTGACGCTGGGCCCGGCGATCACCGCGGTGCTCTATTTCTTCTTCTTCCGTGAAGCGCGCGGCTACACGCTTTACCAGTCCAACATCCTGCTGCTCATCTATATCTGTGCGGGGCTCGGCGGCGCGCCGTTCTGGGCGTGGCTGTCGCGGCGCATCGGCAAGCACCGCACCATCATCCTGGCCAGCATCCTGCACGGGATCACGCAAAGCTGCGTGCTGCTGCTGCCCGCTGCAAACGTTCAGCTCATGGCGCCCGCCATGTTCATTGTGGGCTTCATCGCCAGCGCCTATCTGTTCCTGCTGAATGCGATGGTCGCCGATGTGAGCGACGAAGTGCGGCTCGAAACCGGAAAGGATCGCATCGGGCTGCTCTACGCGCTGTTCACCGGTGTGCAGAAGATCGGCTCGGCGCTGTCGGTCGGCATCACCTTCACGATTCTCGACAATATCGGCTTCAAGGCCGCCGAAGGCTCGGTCAACACGCCCGATGCGATCTGGGGTCTCGAAGCCTGTTTTGTGGCCGCGCCCGTACTTTCCATCCTGGTCGGCGGCGCCGCCATGTGGGGCTATCGCCTCACCGAGCAGCGCCACCAGGAAATCCGTGATGGTCTTGCGGCCCGCGACGGGCTTGGCGCCGCGGAAACCGAAAGCGTTACGGTTTCCGGCCCGCTTGCACCGGCTGCCGTGGTCGAGGGCTGATCACTCCGCCGCCTGCGCCAGCGTCGCGATCTGCGGCGCGGGCAGATTATTCGATTTGAGGAACGCCGCGATCCCCGCCGTCACGCGCGCAACGCTTTGGCGTGCGCCGACGCGCGCTTGCCAAGCCCTTAGATTTCCCAACTCTCCCGGCACATTCACCCGCATCATGCAGGCGAAATATTGCGCCATGAACAGCGCGATGTCGGCGTGGCTGAACGTATCGGCGAGATATTCGCGGCCCGCGAGAAGCGCGTCCATTTCGCGCTGATAGGCGGCGATGCCTTCTTTGGCGGTTTTCACTTCGTCGTCCGTTGCGTTGCCGGGAAGAACCTTGATGACCAGCGGCGCGAAGATTTCGTCCGCCTTGTGTTCGAGAAGACGCGCCCTTGCGCGCGCCTTTGCTTCGCGCGGCCATAGCGGCGGTTCGGGGATGAGATGTTCGAGATATTCCATGATCTGCGTGGAATCGAAGATTTCCAGGTCGCCGTCGATCAGAACGGGGATCTGCCGCTTCGGATTGATGCGCAGCACGTCAGGATGGCGCGGCTCGTAGCGTGCGGCAAGCGTGAACGGCACTTCGACACGCTCGTAAGGAATGGCTTTCTCGTGGGCCGCGATTTCCACCTTGGCGGCGAAAAGGCTGATGGGGCCGGTGACGATCTTCATATGCTCCTCCATCTTAAGCACGACCGAACGTGCTTTTCTTGACGCAAAATTCAGGCGCCGCCGCGCGCCAGCAACTCTTCGAACG
>CAZTCU010000169.1:4267-6332 GCA_964612235.1 uncultured Rhizobium sp. | reverse complement strand
TCCGCGCTCGCCGTTCTCGAGCATGACCTCGACATCGACACGATCCTCACCGATCTCGGCCTGCCCGGCATGAGCGGCCACGACTTCATCGCCGAAGCGCGAAAACGCAAACCCGGCATCAGGGTCGTCGTGGCGACAGGCTATTCGAGCGAACAGAAAGAAGGCGCACTTGAAGGCGTGACCACGCTGATCAAGCCGTTCGATCTGGGGCAACTGCGCAACGTATTGCTGTCATAGACTCACCCCCTCGCCCTCGCTTCGCTCGGGCACTCCCCCGTTTTACGGGGGAGATAGCGAACACATCTCCCCCGTGAAACGGGGGAGTGACCGCGCAGCGGTCGAGGGGGGCAGTCTTAACTTCAATCCACCCCAAACACCGAAAAATTATACGTCAGCGTCCCGATCACCGTCGCGCCGCACCAATTGTTTCGCGGCCCGTTGAAATACTCGCATTCCGACTTGGATATGTCCGTATCGACATAGCGCACGTCGAGCGAGATGTCGTTCCACGCCACCGTCGCGCCCAGATCCCAATGCGTATATGGATAGCCGTATTCCTGGTTGTCGAGTTGCGCCACCCATTGATGGCCGACATTGCCGCTGATCGTGACCCAGTCGTTCAGCACATAGCTCGCATTGCCGCCGAGCCACGTTCCCGTTCCCGTGCCGCCGAAATAATCCGGCGAGATCGCAACCGATGCCGTCAGCGTAAGCTGGTCGAACGTATGCGACAGCGCCGCGATGCCTTCGACATAGGAATAGGTCGCCGAGCCCGGCAACCCTTCATGGTCGGGATAGGCGTAGTAATAGGCCTGCAGGTTCAGGTCGGTGCCCGCGAGATCGAAATGCTTGCCGCCATAGATGTCCCACTCCACGGTCGTGTTGTGGTGCGAGGAGAAGGCGCCGGAAGGCCCGTCGTTGAAATTGATCTTGGAGGCCCAACTGCCGATGTACCAGCCGTTGTTGCCCGTGAAGTTCAGCGAAGCCTGCGGTGCGGGTTCGCCGTCGTTCTGGCTGACGCCGCGGAAACGGTAATCCGACGTGATCGTGACATAGCCCGAAAGGCTTCCCATATCGTCGTCGGCCAATGCCGGTGCCGAAAGCGCGGTGAACGCGCAAGCCGCGAATATCAGATGGCTCGTTTTCATCGCTATCCCCTTTCTTCGAAGGCTGTCCGGCTTTTGCCGGTTCCGCCTTCCACTCGTCTGCCTCCATACAACACCCCGCCCTCCGGCTGGAAGGGCGGGGTGATCGTTTACGCCTAAGCCCGGGTTACCAGGGGAACGCCGGGATGTTGTAGGTCAGGGTCGCAACGACCGTCGGATCGCAGAGATCCTTCGCACCTTGCGTCCAGTAGCACTGGGTCTTCGACAGGTTGGTGTCGATGTAACGGACGTCCAGCGCGAACTGCTTGTAGGTCAGCGTCGCACCCAGATCCCAATGCGTGTAGGGCAGGCCCGAGGATTGCGACAGCGGGTCGAAGAAATCGTACGACGCCGGAATCGCGATATTGTCCACGCGGCTCACCCACTGGTGGCCGAGATTGCCGCTCAGCGACAGCCAGTCGTTCACCGCGAACGACGCATTGCCCGCGATGTACCAGCCCGTGCCCGTCTGTCCGAAGAAGTTCGGCGAATAGGCGGCCGTGCCCATCACCGTCACCGGACCGAACGCATGGGTGAGCTGGCCGATCATTTCGAAATAAGTGTCGTGCCAATGCGAACCGTAGACGTTGGTCGAGATGTTGTGATCCGGATAGGCGTAGAGATAGGCCTGAAGATTAAGGTCCGTGCCCCACAGGTCGGTGTGCTTGCCCGCGAAGAAATCGGTTTCGAGCGAGGTGTGGTCCGACATGCTGACGCCGTTGTCGAGCGCGCCCTGGAAGTTGATCTTCGCGGCCCATGCGCCCACGTAGAACCCTTCCGGCCCCGACCAGTTGATCGCGCCTTGCGGCGACGGATCGTTGTCGTTCTGGCTGATGCCGCGGAAGCGATAATCCGATTGGACCGCCACATAAGCTGACAGCGTGCCCCACGGATTGTCGTCATCGGCGAAAGCCGGCGCG
>CAZTCU010000169.1:0-4167 GCA_964612235.1 uncultured Rhizobium sp. | reverse complement strand
TTGTGCACAGTGCCTAGGCAACCCGCCGAATGTTTGTGCGATTAACCTCGCGCTAACGACGCGCGCCCGCCATCACCGCAAGGTGCAGACCGCTATCGGTGAGCAGGAATTCGCCCGTGACGTTGCGAGATTCGGGGCCGCAGAAGAACAGAACCGTGTGCGCGATCTCAGCCCCATCGGCGATCACCGGCAGCAGATTCGATTTGCCCTGGTTCTCTTTTATCTTCTCCGCCGTCTCGTCGCCGAAGCGTTTGGAGAACCACGTCGTCGCCACATAGCCGGGACACACCGCGTTCACGCGGATCTCCGGCGCCAGCGCACGCGCAAGCGAAAGCGTCATCGTGTTGAGCGCGCCTTTCGATGCGGTGTAGGCGATCGAAGACCCGATGCCCGCCACGCCCGCAATCGACGACACGTTCACCACCGCGCCTTCGCCCGATTTCTTCAGCGCGGGCGCGCACGCGCGCGTCATCTGATACGGCCCGATCACGTTCACCGCATAGATGTTCTGGAAATCTTCCGCCGTCAGCCCGTCGAGATCGGCGTGGTTCACGAATTTCGTCGTGCCTGCATTGTTGACGAGGATGTCGATACGCCCCCACGCATCCAAAGCGGCCTGCGCCAATCTCTTGCAGTCTTCGTCCTTCGCCACATCGCCCTGAACCGCGCGCGCATCCACGCCCAAACCCCTGGCTTCGGCGGCCACTTTTTCCGCATCCGCCGCCGAGCGCGCGTAATTGACGATCACATTGGCCCCGCGACGGGCCAGCCCCAAGGCGGTGGCCGCCCCGATGCCGGTTGCCGCGCCCGTGACAATGGCGGTTTTGCCGCTAAGGTCTTTCTGTTCCATAAGCGTTTCCTCGTTTTCTCTGAGGTCGATCCTACCCTGCCATGGCCCTGCCGCAAGAACCCAGGCCCGTCCCGCCAGAGCCGCAGACCCGCGCGAGCGACACCACGCGCATCATCCTGATCCGCCACGGCCAGCCGCGCATCGCACTCAGCCCCCGCACTTCACACGCCGGCTTTCGCACCTATATCGACAGCTATGAAGAAGCCGGCCTCGATCCGCAAAGCGCGCCGCCCGCAGAACTCAGCGATCTCGTGAAGGAGCTGGGCGAAGTCTTCACCAGCGCGCGCCCCCGCGCGAGCGAAAGCGCGAAACTCCTCGCCCCGCACGCAGACCTCGTGATCGATCCGCTGTTCGCCGAAGCCCCGCTCGCCTCGCCGAAAATTCCGCTTCTGAAGATGACGGTGCAGAAATGGGCCGTCGTCTCGCGCGTGTTGTGGCACGCGGGCTTTCATCCCGGCATCGAGAACTACGCCCGCTCCAACAAGCGCGCCCGCGACGCCGCGAACATATTGATGACGCGCGCGCGGAAAGATGGCGCCGCCGCGCTCGTCGCCCACGGCTATTTCAATTTCCTGATCGGCCGCGAATTGAAACGCCGGGCTTGGCGCCAGACGGGCGCGCACCGCGCGAAATACTGGAACGCGGTGATCTACGAACACAAATAACGCCACCGGAGAATCCCATGCCAAACCTGTTCGAACCGCTCCAGCTCACGCGCGGCCCCCAATGGAAGAACCGTTTCATGCTGGCCCCGCTCACCAACCTGCAAAGCCACAAGGACGGCCGCCTGTCCGATGAGGAATTCCGCTGGCTCACCATGCGCGCCGACGGCGGCTTCGGCCTGGTGATGACCTGCGCCGCGCATATACAGGCGGTGGGCCAGGGCTTCCCCGGACAGTTGGGCGTGTTCGGCGACTTTCATCTCGAAGGCCTCACGCGCCTGGCCGCAACCATCAAAGCGAAGGGATCGGTCAGCGCCGTCCAGCTTCATCACGCCGGAAACCGCTCGCCGAAAGATCTGGTGGGCCAGCCCGTCTGCCCCTCCGACGACGCCGAAACCGGCGCGCGCGGCCTCACGCCCGGCGAAGTCGAGAAACTGCGCGACGATTTCATCGCCGCAGCCAAACGCGCCGAGAAGGCAGGCTTCGACGGCGTGGAGCTTCACGGCGCACACGGCTACATCCTCGCGCAATTCCTCTCCGCCGAAATCAACAAGCGCACCGATCGCTACGGCGGCTCCCTCGAAAACCGCGCCCGCATCGTGTTCGAAATCATCGACGGCGTGCGCGCCACCACGCGCCCCGATTTCCAGCTCGGCATCCGCCTGTCGCCCGAACGCTTCGGCCTCAAGCTCGCCGAAATCCAGAACCTCGCGCGCGAACTGCTGCACCAGGGCAAGATCGATTATCTCGACCTGTCGCTGTGGGATTACGCCAAGGAGCCGGTGGAAGAAGAGTTCAAGGGCCGCACCTTGATGAGCTACTTCACCGAACTCCCGCGCGGGCAAGTGCGCATCGGCGCCGCCGGCAAGATCATGGGCGGGCCGCAGGCAAACGCCGTGATCGAAGCCGGCTGCGATTACGCCATCATCGGCCGCGCCGCCATCCTGCGCCACGATTTCCCCAAGCGCGTGCAGGCCGACCCCAACTACCAATCCCCGCCGCTGCCCGTGACGGTGCAACACCTGCGCGACGAAGGCCTGAGCCAGCCTTTCATCAATTACATGAACGGCTGGAAGGGGTTTGTGGCAGAAGAAGCGGCGTGACGCGCGCCGGCCACATCAAACCCGCACTCTTCGCGCTCGCGATGGCGCAAGCCGCATGTCTGCATCCCGCGCGCGCCGACAATTGCCGCCCCGTCGAGCTTGCGAGTTTCGACATCGCCTATAACGCCGTCCTCATCCCCGTCACGATCAACGGCGCGGGATATGTGTTCATGGTCGATACGGGCGGTTACGTGTCCACCATGTCGCCCGGCGTGGCCGACACGCTCCATCTCACGCCCGCCCCGGTCGAGCACGGCCTCGAGATATACATGGCCGACGGCACCGTGCTCGACCAGTATGTGACGGTCGACAATTTGCAACTCGGCCTCAGCAAGACAAGCGGCGTGCGCTTTGTCGTACAGCCGCTAAAGAGCCGGGCGGGCCTCGAATATTTCTCGGGCACGCTCGCGCCCGATTTCCTGCACAATTTCGATCTCGATTTCGATTTCGGCAATCGCAAGCTGAACCTGATGTCGCCGGGGCAGTGTCCGGGCAAGGGCGCCTATTGGTCGGTCAACGCCATCGAAGTCCCCTTCCGCACCGACAAGGCCAATCACATCGTCGTTCCCGTCAAGCTGGACGGCGTGCAAACGACCGCGGTCGTCGACACCGGCGCAAGCAGCACCGTGATGAGCCAGGAACTGGCAAGACGCGCCTTCGGCCTTGCGCCGAACAAGGGGCTGGAGGCGCTGCCGAACGCAACCGGCCGATCGCTGGTGCAATATCAGCACGTCTTCCAGACGCTGAAGCTCAACGGCGTGGAGATCGACGACCTTCCCATCGGCATCCTGCCCGACGAGATGGCCAAGAGCGCGCTCAGCCGCCACGAATTCAAGATGGCCGACCGCCGCCCCACCGGCCCGGTCATGAACGCCGATCCCGTCATCATCGGCATCGACGTGCTGCGCAAATTTCATCTCTACGTCGATTACAAGAACGAGACGCTCTACGTCACGTCCGCCGATGCGTCCTACAACGAATCCCCGCCCGTACAACCGATAACCCCGGCGGCGACGCAACCCGCACCGACACCGTAAAACCCGCGATCAAATTCCGCGGCGCGCCGCAGGCGCAAACCATTCTTGAAGAGGATGCGACTACGCTGCTTCGAGGCGCGCTATCTCGGCCTCGAATTCGAAGCAAAGCTGCTTTGCCTCGTCATCCGGCAGCCAGTGCGACATTTCCGGAAAGATGGTTTTGTAAAGCGTGAGCACCGGCCTGCTCCACGGAATGGTCTGCGCGCCGCGCGCCTCTGCCAAGAGATTGTGCAGCCGCGCCCGCACCTTTTCCGGATCGGGCCGGTAGGCCGGAGCCGGTTCGTCGGCAAACATTTCCGTCTGCCTCTCGAGCATATCGGATTGGCGCGCCATGAATCCCACAGTGATTCGCTCCCGGCCATGGTGCGTCGGAAGCCGCCGTCAGGCGAGGGTGGAACCGGACTTATCCACGGTCCACGCCGCCATCCTGCGCCACGATTTCCCCAAGCGCGTCGCCGCCGACGACACCTATCAATCCCCGCCGCTGCCGGTGACGGTGCAACACCTACGCGACG
>CAZTCU010000168.1:0-6333 GCA_964612235.1 uncultured Rhizobium sp. | reverse complement strand
GCGGCGGCGATGCTGATTATCTCAACTGCCCGATGGATGAAGCCCAATACACCGCTTTCATCGCCGCGCTGATCGACGGCGAGAAAACCGATTTCAAGGAATGGGAAAAATCCACGCCCTATTTCGAAGGCTGTCTTCCCATCGAGGTGATGGCCTCGCGCGGCGAGGAGACGTTGCGTTTCGGCCCGATGAAACCGGTGGGATTGCAAGACCCGCGCAGCGACCGCCGCCCTTACGCCGTGGTGCAGCTTCGCCAGGACAATGCGCTCGGCAATCTGTGGAACATGGTGGGCTTCCAGACCAAGCTGAAACACGGCGAGCAGACGCGCATCTTCCGCATGATTCCCGGATTGGAGAACGCGCAATTCGCCCGTCTCGGGGGCTTGCATCGCAACACCTTCCTCAACAGTCCGCGCGTTCTCGACGGTTCGTTGCGTTTGAAAGCGCAACCGCGCTTGCGTTTCGCGGGCCAGGTGACGGGTGTCGAAGGTTATGTGGAAAGTGCGGCCATCGGATTGCTCGCGGGGCGTTTTGCCGCCGCCGAATGGAACGGCAGCGCCGTTGCCGCGCCACCTGCAACAACAGCATTCGGCGCGCTTCTCGCTCACATCACGGGCGGCGCCGACGAAAAGACCTTCCAGCCGATGAACGTCAATTTCGGACTCTTTCCCGATCTGGCCGAACGCGCACGCGGGAAAGACCGAAAGAAACTGATGGCGCATCGCGCGATCCGCGATCTTGAAACCTGGCTCGGCGAAAAGCGCGAAGCGGCGGAATGAGTCAGAATTTGCCGCGCGTGGCGGCGGCAAGCAGCGCCCATTGCTTGCGCGGCTGCGCCACTTGCGCCGGATCGCGGAACGGATCGAAGCCGGGCCGTGTCATCAGCTTGAGATAACCCGGCGTCAGCGCCACCGGCAGGAACGCCGGAAGCGCACGTTTGGGTCGCCCGAACGCGCGCGCCGATCCGAGATGGTTTTGCGCGCGCAGAGAAAGCTGCGCCATCACGGCCTTCAATTTCTCGCCGCCCTGCCCGGCAAAGATGTCATCGGGCGAAAGCTGGACCGTGTTCAGCAGATCCATCGGCAGATAAAGCTTTCGCCGTGCCGCGTGATGCGGGATCGCGCGCAGCACGCCGCAAAGCGCGTAGGCGATGCCCGCTTCGCGTGCCTGTTGGTCAGAGCGCTCGCTGGCTCCCAATATGCGCGCCGCCAATTGGATCAGCGAACCGACTGTCGCCGCGCCGTAATCTTCCAGCGCGCCCACTGTTTCGAAGACATCGGGCGAAACATCGAAACTGCGCGCATCGATCATCTCGTCGAAAAGGCTCTGGGGCAGGTCGAACCGCGAAAGAATCTCCGCCAGACCTTGCGCCACGTCATGCGCTCGCGGGTTGCCCGCGCGTGCCCCTTCGATGGTCTCGCGCCACCATTGCAGCCTTATCTCGCCCATCATCTGCTCGCGCACGTTCTCGCCTACGCGCGCGATCTCGTAGTTGAAGGCGTAGAGCGCCATGAGATAGAGCCGCGCTTCCTTCGGCGCGAACAGCACGGAGAAATACCGGTCGGGATCGTGACGGCGCACGAGGTCTACACAGGCTGCGAAGGAAGCGCTTCTGTCCATGCCTGCCGAAAGACTGTCCATCAAAAGAAAAGGCCGCCCATGACGGGCGGCCGATCCTAGTCCAATTCGGCTTCGATCAGAGAATGTTCTGTGCCGCCACCATGCAGAACAGCATGGGGATCGAAAGCAGCGTGTTGATGCGGCTGAACTGCCCTGCCGTCTTGCCCGCAGCCGCCTTGGCGGGTGCCGCAAGATCGGGATATTTGCCGTCGATGTTCAGCGCCTTCTGCTGGTTCGGCCAGATCAGGAACCACACGTTGAACCACATGATCGTGCCCAGCCACATGCCGATGCCGATGATGATCGCCTTGGGCGACACGAAGCCCTCGATGGCGTCGAGCGTATAGGCCTGCAGCAGATAGCCGTTCATGTAGGCCAGGATGATGCCGAAGAAGATCGTGCTCATCGCGCTCCAACGGAACCAGAAGAGCGCCGCGGGCGTGATGAAGCGTCCGAGTGCGGGCCTGAGTTCTTCGGGAATTTTGGGCGTGGTCGGCGTCGAGACGAAATTGAAATACCACAGCAACCCGATCCACATCACGCCGGAGATGACGTGCAGCCAACGGATCAGGAATGGCCAGAACGACGGCCCATCGAAGCCTTGCGTCTTGAAGTAGACGACAAACACCAAAGCGGCGAGCACAAAGCCCGCGATCACGACGTTACGCAAATTTCCTAGAAACGCAGCCATGTCGGTGCCCCCAAGCACAGGTTGAGTCTGTGCGACAGTTTAGCGCGAGATTCGGGCGGTGTTTAGGGGAATCTGTCTAAATCGTAAGCTTCTTGGGCTTCCGGACGTTCAGCCAGCCAATCACGATCAGCCGGGTCACCATGACCGCGGTGAAGAACGAGGTGATGATGCCGAGCCCCAGGGTCACGGCGAAGCCGCGCACCGGGCCGGAGCCAAGCTGGAACAGGATCAGCGAGGCGATCAGGTGGGTCATGTTGGCGTCGACGATCGTGGCCATGGCCCGGCGGAAACCGGTGTCGATGGAGGCAATGATGCCGCGCCCGTTTCGCTGTTCCTCGCGCATGCGCTCGTAGATCAGCACGTTGGCATCGACTGCCATGCCCATGGTGAGCACGATGCCCGCGATGCCCGGCAGCGTCAGCGTGGCGCCGAACAGGGTGAGCGCCGCCATCAGCAGCACCACGTTGAGCGTCAGTGCAACGTCGGCAAACAGGCCGAACAGGCCGTAACGCCCGATCATGAAGAGAGCGACCAGCACCAGCCCGGCCATCGCCGAATAGCGCCCGGCCTTGACGGAGTCCGCACCCAGCTCGGCGCCGACGGTGCGCTGCTCGATCACCTTGAGCGGCGCAGGCAGCGCGCCCGCGCGAAGCAGAACGGCCAGATCGTTGGCGGTTTCGGAGGTGAAGCTGCCGGAGATTTCGCCCTGCCCGCCGAGGATCGGCTCGCGGATCACCGGCGCCGAAATGATCTTGTTGTCGAGCACGATGGCGAAACGGCGGCCCGTATTGGCCTTGGTCACGTCGCCGAACTGGCGTGCACCGACGGAGTCGAAGCGGAAACTGACGTTGGGCTCGCTCGTCTGCGGATTGAATCCGGCTTGCGCATTGGTGAGGCGGTCGCCTGAAACCATGATGCGCTTTTGCACGACCAGCGGCGGCATGGGCGGCTGGCCGGGCTTGGTTTCCTGCGGCAACAGCACATCGCCGATGGGAACGATGCCGCGGGCCGCCTGAGCGATGTCGGCTGTTTCATCGACCAGCTGGAACGTCATCTTGGCGGTGGTGCCGAGGAGATCGATCAGCCGCTTGGGATCGGAAAGACCCGGCACCTGCACCAGAATGCGGTCTTCGCCCTGCCGCTCGATGGTGGGTTCGCGCGTGCCCATCTCGTCGATGCGGCGGCGCACGACTTCGATGGACTGGTTGAGCGTCTGTTCCTTGGTCTGGGTCTTGTATTCCTCGGTCAGCTTCATCGTGATCCGGTTCTCGCCGGGCTCGCCGATGGCGAATTCCTTGGTGCTGGTGCCGAGCAGCGAACCGCTCAAGACCGGATTGTTGTCCGTCACGATCTTCTTGGCGCTGTCATATTGCTGCGCCTCACGCACCTTCAGCGTGACCGTGTCGTCCTTGGCGGAGATGTTGAAAGCGATGTGCGCCTTGCGCATGGCCACGCGCAGATCGCTCATCACGGATTCGAGCTTGTCCTTCTGCACCTGGTCCATTTCGACTTCGAGCAGAAGGTAAGAGCCGCCCTGCAGATCGAGACCGAGGCTCACCGTGCCATGCGGCAGCCAGGCCGGCATCTTGGAAAGCACACTGTTCGGCAGCGCGTTGGGAAGAGCGACAAGCAGGCCCACCAGCAACACGAGGCCGGTGACGATGCGGCTGAAAAGCGAGACCTGCAGCATGTTGTCAGATCATTCCTTGTCGGCGCCCTTGGCGCGGACTTCGGTGAGCGTCGATTTCAGCACGCGCACCTGAACATTGTCGGCGATGTCGACCAGAAGTTCGCCTTCGTCCTTGACCTTCGCCACCTTGCCGATGATACCGCCCGCGGTGACGACCGTATCGCCACGGCGCACATTGTCGACCATCTCGCGATGCTGCTTCATGCGCTGCTGTTGCGGGCGGATCATCAGGAAATACATGATTCCGAAGATCGCAACGATCGGTACGAAAGACGTGAGAAAATTGGGGTCCATAATCAAGTCCGGTGCGGCGCGGGCGGACTATAGCGGCCAAGCCCCGCATTGCAACCGCGCTACGGAAAGAGGCTAAACCTATGGCAGCACGAGGGAAATCCGGGTCGGACGATCATCTGGCGCGCATCGCCGCGGCACTGGAGCGGCTGGCGCCCACATCCACGCTCACCACAGCTCCGAACACGGGCTCAGCCTTCGTCTGGGAGCCGTCGCAAGGTGGCCTGGTGGCGGTGGCAGAGGTGACCCATATCCCGCTTTTCCTGCTCAAGGGTGTGGATCAGGCCCGCGACACGCTGCTGGAGAACACGCGCCGTTTCGCCGACGGCCTGCCCGCCAACAACGCGCTGCTCTGGGGCGCGCGCGGCATGGGCAAGAGTTCGCTGGTGAAGGCAGCCCATGCCGAGGTGAACAAGGCCCGAAAGGGCAAGGCGCAGCTTGTGCTGGTGGAAATCCACCGCGAAGAAATCTCCACCCTGCCGGTGCTGCTCCGCCTGTTGCGGGACACGCAGCGACGCTTCCTGCTCTATTGCGACGACCTTTCCTTCGACCGCGACGACACCAGCTACAAATCGCTCAAGGCAGCACTCGAAGGCGGCATCGAAGGCCGCCCCGCCAATGTGCTGTTCTACGCGACGTCAAACCGGCGCCACCTGATGCCGCGCGACATGATGGAGAACGAACGCTCCACCGCCATCAATCCGTCGGAAGCGGTGGAGGAAAAGGTTTCGCTGTCCGATCGTTTCGGCCTGTGGCTCGGTTTCCACAATTGCGGCCAGGACGAATATCTCGCGATGATCGACGGCTATGCCAAACACTACGGATTGAAAGCGGGCGATCTGCACGCCCGCGCCATCGCATGGGCCGCCGGACGCGGCGGCCGTTCGGGGCGCGTGGCCTGGCAGTTCGTGCAGGATTTGGCGGGCGAGTTGGGCAAACGCCTGGATTAGCGCGACGCCACCAGCAGCGGCCGGGGATCGACCGGCTTGGTGTCGCGACGTATCTCGAAATGAAGCTGCGGTTCGGTGACGTCGCCGGTTTCGCCGGTATAGGCGATCACGTCGCCCTTCTTCACCTTGTCGCCGCGATTGACCAGCGTGCGTTCGGCATGGGCATAGGCCGTGACGTAGTCGTCGTCGTGCTTGATGAGCACGAGGTTGCCATAGCCCTTCAACTCGTTGCCCGAATAGGTGACCACACCGTCGGCGGCGGCACGAATGGGCGTGCCGCGGTTGGCGGCGATATTGATGCCGTCGTTGCGTTCGCCGCTGGCCGACGCGCCGAACGGCGAGATGATGCGCCCCGAAACCGGCCAGACGAAACGCGCCGTGCCGGAATCGCGCGAGCTATCCTGGTAATCGGAAACGTCGCGGTCTGGCGAGGAATCGCCCAGCCTGTCGATCACGCCCTGCGCGCGGTCGAGCAGCGTGTCGTTGTCGTCGCGCGGCCTGTAGGACGCAAGCGTGATGACCGGTGCGCCGCGTCCATAGCGGGGCTTCGGTTGGGGAACGGGAACGCGCGCTTCGGCATAGAGCGGCGCGCGGCGTTCGCCGGGAATGCGCAACACTTCGCCGGCGTAAATGCGATCCTTGTCGGTGAGATCGTTGGCGTCGATCAGATCGGCGGTACGGACATTGTAGCGCCGCGCGATGCTGTAGATCGTATCTCCGTCGTTCACGCTGATCGTGAAATGC
Organism: uncultured Rhizobium sp.; assembly: GCA_964612235.1. Lineage (GTDB taxonomy): Bacteria > Pseudomonadota > Alphaproteobacteria > Micropepsales > Micropepsaceae > Rhizomicrobium. The sequence goes on along the minus strand of CAZTCU010000168.1, from coordinate 347 downwards.
TTTCCAGCGCCGGGCCCGTCGGCGACGGGCGGTTCTTTGTCGAAATGCGAACAGGCCGACAGGGCAATGGCGGCAAAAAGGATCGCTACGACAGCGCGGCCGCTGCGTCCCTCAACTCTTTCGCTCCGATCCACCCGCATTCTGCGGCTCCTGGGGCACGCCCGGTAACATGGGCACAAACATCACGGGGATTAGCGGTTCTCGCGTCACGCCCGTTTCGGTCTTAATAATCTTGGTTAAAAGTTGAGAAATGCTTTCCGCCGACACTTGTTCGCCCACCGGGACGATCATTTTTCCGCCCGGTTTTAACTGTTCGATAAGACTTTCGGGAACTTTGGGCACCGCGG
>CAZTCU010000167.1:0-6407 GCA_964612235.1 uncultured Rhizobium sp. | reverse complement strand
AGCCTGCCGTCCTCGTCGTCCATCGGGGAGATGATGGCGGGCATTTCCACGCTGGTACCGGGCGCGTTCTTCTCCGCCTTGGCGGGCTTTTCACCCTCCCCGGCCCAGGCCGGCATCGCCAGCAGCCCCGCAAGGGCCAGGATCGCTATCCGTGTCCACATCCCCCCAGCCTGCCAAATCGGGGCTAAGGGAAGGTTAGCGGTCAGAAATGGGTGTAGCCCTTGCGGTCTACCGCGATCTCCCGCCCCGCCTCGTCCAGAAGGACCACGCCCTGCCCCGTCACCACCCGTCCAATCTCAGTGATAGCGGCCGCGTCCCGGGCTGCCTTGACGGCGTCGTCAGCGAATCGGGGTGCGACGGTGAATGCGATCTCATAGTCGTCGCCTGCGGTCGCGGCTTTCGCTCGGGCGATGTCGTCAGAACCCCAGACGGCTTGAAGAGCAGCCGAGAGCGGCAGGCGATGCGCCTGCACTTCGATCCGCACACCGGACACATCGGCGATATGTCCGAGGTCGGCAAGCAATCCATCGGAAACATCCAACGCCGCATGCGCGACACCACGCAACGCCTGACCAAGCCACAGGCGCGGACGCGGCTCGCGATAGCGATGCACGAGAAAATCTTTCACCGCATGCGATGTCTCATGCGGCTTGCGCAACAGCTCGAGTCCGGCGCCGGCATCGCCAATTGTTCCTGACACGAAAACAAGATCGTCGGGCCTCGCGCCCGCGCGTCGGATCATCTTTCCTTTGGGCACGAACCCGAATGCGGTGATCGCGATGGTGAGCGGCCCCGGCGTCGATGTCGTGTCGCCGCCGAACAGCGAAATGCCGAATTCACGTTGATCTTGTTTCAAGCCGTTCGCAAACGACATGAGCCATTCCATGCCCAATCCGGAGGGCAGCGACAGCGCGAGCAAATATCCTGCGGCTTCCGCGCCTTTCGCAGCGAGATCGGACAGGTTCACACGAAGCGCTTTTTTGGCGATGAACAGTGGCGGATCGTCAGCAAGGAAGTGGACGCCTTCCACCAGCGCGTCGGTGGTGATGACAAGTTCGTGACCGGCTGGCGGCGCAATGACCGCTGCGTCGTCCTTCAATCCAAATGCGCCCGGCGCATCTGCCAAGGGCGCGAAGAGTTCGGCGATCAGCGCAAACTCGGAAGGGCGATCAGAACTGGAGTTCGTCATCAGGTGGTGTTTCGCCGAATTCGACGGCGCGTTTGCGCCGGCCGATCTTGTCCAACGCGGCGTTTACGAAAGACGGTTCGTCGCCTTCGAAGAAGGCATGCGCGATGTCGACATATTGGTCGATCACCACCTTCGCGGGCACGTCGCGGCGCGAAATGAATTCATAAACCCCGGTGCGCAGTATCGCGCGCAGGATGGAATCCACGCGGCTCAGTTTCCAATCCGCCGACAGGCTTTGCGAGATGGCGCGGTCGATCTCGTCCTGGTGATGCGGCACGCCGCGCACGAGGTCGCCGAAGAATTCCGAATCCGGTTCGCCCAGTGCACGCAACTCGTCGCGGCCGAAGCGATGTTCGATGAATTCCTCCACCACTTCTTCGGCGTCGAGACCGGTCAGTTCCATCTGATAAATGGCTTGCACCGCCGCCAGACGCGCGGCGCGGCGCGGCTGATGTGGATCGCTCATCGGTGGACGCCGAGCTTGTTCCGCGTTTCGATCAGCGCAAGGCACGCACGCGCCGCATCGCCCCCTTTGTCGCTTCCGTCATGTGCCGCGCGCACCAGCGCCTGTTCCTCGTTCTCGACGGTCAGGATGCCGTTGCCGATGCAAAGTCCGTGATGCAATCCGAGGTCCACAAGGCCGCGTGCGGATTCCCCCGCCACGATCTCGAAATGAAACGTCTCGCCCCGGATCACGCAGCCGAGCGCGACATAACCGTCATAACTCTTGCCCGCCCCTTCCGCCGCCTTGGCCGCGAACAGAATGGCGGTGGGAATCTCCAGGGCACCGGGCACGGTGATGCGATCGTATTGCGCGCCGAGGTTTGTCAGCGCCTTTGTCGCGCCTTCCAGCAGCATGTCCGCGATATGCGAATAGAACCGCGCCTCGACGATCAGAACATTTGTCATGCGCCGTCCTTTTGTCCGCGAATGGGATGTGTGCCCACGATGTTCAAGCCATAGCCGTCCAGCGCCACGGCTTTCTTTTCGGGCGTGTCGGTGAGCAGGATCATGTTCTGAACACCCAAGTCGAGCAGGATCTGCGCGCCCACGCCATATTCCTTTATGCGCCTGCGGTCGATGTCCTCCGGCATGCGGCGAAGAAGCGTGTCGGTAACGAATGTGGGCCGCGTCTGCCGCAGGATCACAACAACGCCGCGGCCTTCTTCCGCGATGATGCGCATGGATTCGCCCAGCACGTCTTTTTCGTACGGCTTGTAGCGCAGCATGTCGGAGAAGATGTTGATCGCGTGCATCCGCACCAGCACGGGATCGGGCCCTACCACATCGCCCTTCACGAGCGCGATGTGCTCGGCATAATCGATGGTGTTGACGAACACCATCATCTTCCACGTTCCGCCGTTGTGGCTCTCGAACGTGGTCTCGACCGCGCGATTGATAAGGTGGTCGTATTTGCGGCGATAGGCAATGAGATCGGAGATCGTGCCGATCTTGATGCCGTGGAACTGCGCGAATTTCACAAGGTCCGGCATTCGCGCCATGGAGCCGTCGTCGTTCATGATCTCGCAGATCACGCCGGAAGGATAAAGCCCGGCCAGCCGCGCGATATCTACAGCGGCTTCCGTGTGACCTGCGCGCACCAATGCCCCGCCATGGCGGGCGACAAGCGGGAACACATGGCCCGGCATCACGATGTCCTGCGGACCTTTTGTCGGGTCGATCGCGACCGCGATTGTGTGCGCGCGGTCATGCGCGGAGATGCCGGTCGAGACGCCTTCGCGCGCTTCGATGGATACGGTGAACGCGGTCTGATGTGGGGAGCCGTTGAATTGCGTCATCATCGGAAGCTGGAGCGCGTTGGCGCGATCCTGCGTGAGACACAGGCAGATGAGGCCGCGCCCGTACTTCGCCATGAAGTTCACGGCCTGCGGCGTGCACATTTGCGACGGGATGACGAGGTCGCCTTCGTTCTCGCGATCCTCCGCATCGGCCAGAATGAACATTTTGCCGTTGCGCGCGTCTTCGATCACATCTTCGATTTGCGAAATGTAATCGTGATAGACCGATGGTTCACTCATCGGTTCACCAACCGCGCGACGTATCGCGCCATCAAATCGACTTCGAGGTTCACTTTAGCTCCAGGTTTCAGTCGTCCGAAGGTCGTGACCTTGGACGTATGGGGAATGATGTTAACGCCGAAGCGTGCGCCGTCGACGTCGTTCACGGTCAGCGAAATGCCGTCGAGCGCGACGGAGCCTTTGGGCGCGATGAACCGCGCCACCGAAACGGGCGCCTCGAAGATCACGCGCAGGGATTCGCCTTCCGGCAGAACCGATTTCACTTCCGCCACGCCATCGACATGACCGGTGACGATATGGCCCCCCAATTCATCGCCCACGCGCATGGCGCGTTCGAGGTTCACGGCGTCGCCGACCTTCCAGTCGCCCAGGGTGGTCTTGGACAACGTTTCGCCCGACGCCGTGAAGGCAAACCAGCGGTCTTTCTCGTTGCCCTTGTCGACCACAGTCATGCACGCGCCGGAGCAGGAAATCGAAGCTCCGATCTCTATGTCTGAGACGTCGTAATGGGTGGCGATCACGACATGCGTGTCGCCGCGCTTTTCGATGTGCCGGACCTGGCCGACATCGGAGACGATTCCGGTAAACATGGATTGGTTTTAGGCCCTGACCGCGTAGCTTTCCAGCACATCGGAACCGAGCACACGCCGCCCCGAAAGACCATAATTTTCCAGCGGGAAACGGGGCGCGGGCCGCCCGCCTGCGCCTGCAACGACCGGCGAGCGGAAAATTTCCAGCCTGTCCGCAAGCCCTTGCACCAGGAACGCCTCCTCGACCGTCGCCCCGCCCTCGACCAATAGCCGCGTGGCCCCGCGCGAAGCCAACTCGCCCAGCACCGCGCCCAAGTCAGGCCTGCCCTGCGCGTCGGGCGCGACGCGCACGATATCCACGTGTGCCGCGCGCAAGCGATCGCCCCCCTCGCGGGTGGTGAAGACGACCACCGGCACTTTGTGTGCCGTTTGAACCAGCTTCGAAGTCGTCGGCAAGCGCAACCCGCTGTCGAGCACCACACGCAATGGGGAGCGGTCTTCGAGCCCCGGAATGCGGCATGTCAGTTCGGGATCGTCCGCCAATACCGTTTCGATGCCCGCGAGGATCGCGTCATGGCGGGCGCGCAGGAAATGTCCGAATCGTCGCGCTTCCCCGCCGGTGATCCATTGTTCGCCGCCGGGTGCGCGCGCGATCTTTCCATCCGCGCTTACCGCCAGCTTCAACGTCACAAGCGGGCGCTTCTTTACGATCCGCGAGAAGAATCCGGCATTCGATACCGCCGCTTCGTCGCGCAATACATCGGTTTCAACGGCAATTCCCGACTCGCGCAGCATCGCAAAGCCGCGGCCCGACACGCGGGGATCGGGATCTTCAATGGCCGCAACCACGCGCGCGATCCCCGCCTCGATCAATGCGTCGGCGCAGGGCGGTGTCTGGCCGAGATGCGCGCACGGCTCAAGCGTCACGTAAGCGGTCGCGCCTTTCGCGGCATCGCCCGCCTGCCGCAATGCCACGGCTTCGGCGTGAGGCCGCCCGCCGCGCTGCGTCCATCCGCGCCCGACGACCATATCGTCACGCACGATCACGCAGCCGACGGCAGGGTTCGGCGCAACGGTTCCCAATGCGCGCTCCGCAAGCGTCAGTGCGTGACGCATGTGGCGCGCATCGTTCATGGTTGCAGTTTCAAATTCGCCCGGAAGCCCGCGCCCACCGAACTTGTGCCGTCGCTCAAGGTTGGCGCGACGCGATATATGGTGACGATCTGCGAAGCAGCAGCACGGAATTGTGCCTGATAGGCTCCGGCCGGCACCGAAATCTCCGGACACACCGCCGAGAAATCCGCCTGCACCACGCAACCCACCTTGATCTCGGTGCCCGCGCCAGCTTCCATCGCATCGCGCGGATAGAACCGCACCATTTCCTCCTGGCGCGGATAAGTGGTGAATTTCAGCAGCGATTGTTTCGAGGCGTCGACCTTCATTCCATCATGCCGATCGCTGGGGGAGATGCGCACGATCAAGCTGGTGTTTTCGCCAGGCGTCCACTTCCCGTTGCGGGTCTTATCTGCGATGCGATAGTCGTTTGCCCGATCCATCGCCACACCGGCGTAAGTCGCGGCAGCGGGATCGTTGCGCTGGCTCGGCTGGCAATCGTCCAAATGACCGTCCGCATCGTCGATCTGACAATTCAGCGTGACATCGACAGGCTGTTGTGGCGGCGTCATGTTGTCGAGGCTGTGATGCAGGCGGCTGATGCTTGGTTCGGCCGTGAACACCAGATCGGCAGGCGCAACATTGCCGCGTCTCGGACGCTTGGTATATTCGCCCAGTGTGATACGGATCACGCATTGCGCGGGCTTGTCCATCATCGGCCCGCGCACTTCGCCGCTCATGTTCACGGTCGTGTCGCCTTCGTGCAGGGAGGCACTCAGCTCGAACGGCCATTCGGATTCGGGTTTGGTGTTGTCGACATGGGTTATCAGCAGCGCGGTGCCGTCCCCCACCTTCACTTCCTCCTGCCTGGCCTGAAAGCCTATCTCCGACGGCGCGAATTGCGGCGGCGCCTTCATGTCGCCGATGGCGGCCTGGACGGCATTTGCTGCCTTTTCATAATCCGCGCGGCACGATTGCACGTCGGTCAACGTCGAGGCGTGCGAAGCGAGGATGTGATAGCGGTCCCACGGTTCGGGAATGTATTGCGCGCCGAACGTCAGTCCGCCGAGGGTGAAAGCATTTTCGGCGGCGATACCGCGGAACGGCATCGGCTTCCACACTGCGCCCGGCGTCGCGGCGCGCACTTCGTCGTAGGTCATTCCGGTCTTGATAGGGCCAACCGCAACCTCGTCGGCTGCTTGAGCCATCGTGGCTGACAACATCGCCGCTAGAAAAACAATCGCGCGCTTCATCCCGACCTTTCCTTCCGCTCCGCCCAGCGGATACGGACCGAAATTTGACGGTTTTTATATGACAGAGCGTTCGGCCTTACCAAGCAAAGGGCGAGATGACTGCCCGGTAGCGCTGGGTCAGTCCCGCTCGCCGCCCATCTCGCCGATCAGGGCTTCGAAATCCTTGGTCTCGCGGAAGTTCTTGTAGACCGAGGCGAAACGCACATAGGCGACCTTGTCGAGGCTCGAAAGCGCCTGCATCACGAGTTCGCCGATCACGGTGGAAGGGATTTCGTTCTCGCCC
>CAZTCU010000166.1:0-6419 GCA_964612235.1 uncultured Rhizobium sp. | reverse complement strand
CATCGCTTTGACGTTTGCTTCTATATTCGAGGAGGTCAACACAATCGCTTTTGGCGCGCCAGTCGTGCCGGACGTGTAGGCGAGCATTGCCGATGAAGTGGGCGGCGCTTCGGCAAGAACAGATGGTGTCGCAGAATCCAGATATTCAAATCGCGCCACACCCTCCGGCAGTGGGCCATCCCCCAGTGCGAGAATCCGAAGATTTGGGTTTGCCGCCTTCAGGGCTTTCGCCTTTGCGACAATGCAAATCGCCCGCGTGGCTTTGCATCCGGACAGGATGGCCTGAATGTCCGTGTCCGTTGCGGCGTCATCGATGGGAACAGCCATTGCACTCGCTGCAGCGATAGCAAATCGCGCCATGACCCATTCGAAGCCGTTGGGAGCGATCAGGGCTACCGGCTCTCCAGGTTTTGTCCCGGATTCCTGCAACTGGCGGGCTAGAGCCTGCGAACGTTTGGCGAGCGCTTCGCCGGATAGGATATCGAGCACACCCCCTCGCACGCTAATAAGCGCGGGACGGTTGCCCCGTTCTTCAAGATGCTGCATCAAATTCGGGATTGTATAAGCTTCGCGCATACCGCTCTCTTCGACGGGCTGAACAGCTTTTCGCCTCAGACCATCCGAACAGTGCTTGCCTGCGGACCCATTTCTCCAGTCTCTTCATGGAAAGCGACGGACATCCCGGGCTTCAGCCGGTCGAACTTTCCGTCCAAAACACTGTGAGCGTGAAAGTAGATTTCTCGGCCGTCCTCGGTCTCCAGGAAGCCGAACTCTCCGCTTGGATCGAGGCGAATAACTTTCCCCTTCGGGCTCGATTCTCTCACCGTTGGTCGGCCTCTCATCCGCGATACATAGTCCCTCAACTGGCGATCGGCACGCCGGAAGGCATCGTTGACAGCAAATGTGAGATTGCCCTGACGCGCATCCATGCCGCGCGGCGGGGGCTTCACCATTACGTCCCGGTGGCTGGGGAGCGCGAGGCGAACCGTAACAAAGTATGGTTCGCCCATTTTGTGATGAGCGTTGGGCGCGCGAATGGCAACGCGGCAAGCAGTGATGCGGCCATAGCGGCGTTCGAGTTTGGACAGTTGGGCTGCGATTTGTTCTCTCAGGTGAGAGGAGGGCTCAAATCCCTGAATTTCGAGTTCAAACGGAGTTTCCATGGTTTTTGCGCCTTGATGACCATCGAAAATACCTCTTCAAACAAGCTTGCAGATTGATTCAAAGCAGAAACGGCGGACGAACGGTCTGCGTACCTTGCAGCACCAGAGGCGGAAATTTCTCCTGGCGAAATACCCATAAGCGCCTAATTCGACAGGATATTTTGCAGAACAGGTTCTGCATCCAAATGGCATCAAGGCAAAAAGCTCGCTGCATTTGATCGATGTCATGAAGTCCGCGCGGTTGCCATGCAGAGCTTTCCCAAACGAGCGATGGAGGAAAATGTGCCTTACCGAGCCAATGCCGACCTTCCGGAATCGGTGCGCCATCATCTGCCTGCTCATGCGCAAAGCATCTACCGCGAGGCGTTCAACCACGCCTTTGCCTCTCACGCGGGAGAAGCAGACCAGGAGATACGGGCACATAAGATTGCGTGGTCTGCTGTGAAACGTTCGTACGAAAAGGTCGGCGACAGTTGGATAGCCCGCACAGAATAGCGACGCACAGCCCAACCGTTTGAGGAATCGCAATATCGGCCTGCTTGGTGGTGCGATGATTATCAAATGACCATTCACAACCCGCAAATAGCAAACCTGTTCAACCGTTATGCGGTCCTGCTGGAGATCAAGGGCGCCAACCCCTTTCGGATTCGCGCCTACCGGAACGCCGCCCGAACGATCGAAAATCTCCCGCGCGACGTAGCTGCCATGTTGGGTGAGGGCGCGGACCTGACGGAACTTCCGGGTATCGGAGACGATCTCGCTCACAAGATCGCCGATATCGTCGCAACAGAACAGTTCGGCGAACTGGAGAAACTGAAGCATCGATTGCCGGTGGCATTGGCCGATTTGACCGAAGTGCCGGGCATTGGGCCAAAGCGCGTCAAAACACTGTTCCGGCTGCGAAAGATAAAGTCGCTGAAGGAACTTGCCGCTGCCGCGCGAAAGGGTCGGCTGAAGGGGCTGCCGGGCTTCGGCCCAAAAATCGAGGCCAATATCCTAAAGATCGCTGAACAGCACCTGACCTCGAATCGCCGATACAAGCTTTCCGATGCACAACAGATCGCGAATTCGCTTGTAGCCTATCTCGAAGGCGTCCCTGGCGTCGCAAAGGTCACGGTGGCTGGCAGCTATCGCCGCCGCAAGGAAACGGTCGGAGATCTCGATATACTCGTCACATGCGCCGCAAGCGCGGCCGTCGTTCAGAAATTTGTCACCTTTTCCGAAGTGCAGGATATTCTCGCAAAGGGTTCGACCCGCGCCTCGGTTAAGTTGAAGTCGGGTATTCAGGTGGACTTGCGAGTGGTGCCGGAACGCAGCTACGGCGCGGCCCTTGTCTATTTCCCCGGTTCCAAGGCGCACAATATTGCGTTGCGAGCGCTGGGCCTCAAAAGCCATCTTAAATTCAACGAATATGGCGTCTTCCGCGGAAAGAAGTGGATCGCAGGGCGGACCGAGAAGGAGGTCTATGCGCAGGTTGGTCTGGCCTTCATCGAGCCCGAGCTTCGGGAGGACCAGGGCGAAATCGATGCCGCGAAGACCGGCCGACTTCCGAAACTCATTGGACTCGCCGACATAAAAGGGGATCTGCACGTCCACACCGCGGCAAGCGACGGCGAGGCGTCGATAGAGCAGATGGCTGATGCCGCAAAGGCACTGGGATATCAGTACATCGCGATCACCGATCATTCGAAGCACATCGGTATTACGCATGGACTGGATGTACGGCGTCTTGCTGCACAGATGCGAAAAGTTGCAACCCTCAACGCCAAGCTGCACGGAATCGAAATCCTGAAATCGGTCGAGGTAGACATATTGGCGGATGGATCGCTGGCGCTTCCCGACTCGATTCTGGAAGACCTCGATCTGGTCGTGGCTGCCGTGCACTCAAAATTCGATTTGGATGCGCAAGCGCAGACCGATCGGATCATCCGCGCGATGGACAATCCGAACGTCAACATCATTGCCCATCCATTCGGGCGCCTTCTGGAAGAGCGCGAACCCTGCCAGCTCGATATACAGCGCCTGATGAAAGCCGCTTTGGAGCGCGGGTGCCATCTCGAAGTCAACGGCCAGCCGTCGCGCTTGGATCTCTCAGATGTGCATTGCCGGATGGCAAAGGAGATTGGCTTGAAACTTGTGATCTCGACAGATGCGCACACGCCCGAAACGCTTGCCTATATGCGCTACGGCGTGAATCAAGCCCGTCGCGGTTGGCTCGAAGCTCCGGACGTTCTAAACACGCGAGGCCTGGCCGAGTTGCGGCGCTTGTTGAAGCGCCGATAACGTCCCGGGGAGCTGACTATGAAAGCACTGTCATTGGCTCATGGAACCCGGCTCGCCGTATGCGCCGGTTCTTGCCTGGTTCATTAGGATGGCTCGGACCGTCGTCACGCTGACGCTCAATCCGGCGCTCGACATCGCGGCGAGTGTGCAGAAGCTGATACCGGATCGCAAACTGCGCTGTGAAGACATTCGGCGTGATCCGGGCGGCGGCGGCATCAATGTCGCGCGCGTCATTCACCGGCTGGGCGGAAACGTAACGGCGATATTTCCCTGCGGCGGCGTCACCGGGAAGATCATTTGCGAACGCCTCACCGCCGAGGGAACTCCCTTCCATGCAGTTCCGGTTGCGGGCGAGACGCGCGAGAATTTCAATGTGATTGATCGCGCGGCCGGTCAGCAATACCGTTTTATTTTCCCCGGATCGGCACTGGCGACAACCGATTGGCAAGCCTGTCTCGACAATGCGATCGCGCTCGTAGAGCCCGGCGACTATCTGGTGGGCAGCGGTAGCCTCCCGCCCGGCGTGCCTGAGGATTTCTACGCGTTGATGGCGCGTGCTGCACAGTCAAAAGGCGCTCACGCCGTGGTCGATGCATCCGGCCCTGCATTAAGGGGACTGGGACTTCAGATCGTGCATCTTCTCAAAACCAGTCTGAGCGAAATGAGCGAACTGGTTGGCCGCCCGTTGCCGGACCTCGACGCCTGGAAGCAAGCGTGTATGGACGTCATATCGCGCGGCAAGGCGGAACACGTTGCTTTGTCACTCGGGCCTCACGGCGCGTTGCTTGCCAGCGGAAATCAATTCTGGCGTGCAGCCGCCCCTGAAATGCATTCGACGAATGCGGTGGGAGCCGGAGATAGTTTTTTGGGCGCGCTTGTGTGGATGCTCGCCGGCGGTGCCGCTCCGGCAGAAGCATTGCCCTATGCGGTCGCTGCGGGTTCCGCCGCGATGTTGTCCAGCGGAACCGGTCTTTGTGACCGGCCGCATGTGGAGCAGTTGGCAAAGGAGATCGTCGTCGAACGGTTGTGAATTCCCGAAGGGGTCTTGCCGCTGGCGTTTATAGCTTTGCTTTCTCCCGTTCGAGCGCGCGTGATAGCAAGGCAATCACATCGTCGTCGCTCACCTGCCCAAAGTCGGAATAGAACAGGCCCACCGCTCCAAAAGGATCGGGGGTTGCCAGGCACACCGTCTGATCGGCTTCGCGGCTCAAATCGGCAAGCGTGTCAGCTGCCGCGACCGGGACGGCCAACACCAGCTTGCTCGGTTTGCGCGCCCGAGTTGCGCGTAGCGCGGCGCGCATCGTTGCTCCGGTTGCAATGCCGTCGTCCACGACAATGGCAATTCGGCCCGCCGGATCCAGGGGCTTTCGTCCCTGCACATAAGCACGCCGGCGCCTTTCGATCTCCCCAAGCTCCCGTTTGCAAATGTGGTCAAAGGTCTGATCCGTCGTACCGGTCAAGCGCAAGAGCTCTTCGTTGCGAACGACAATAGGATTGCCGCCATCCACGACGGCGCCGATAGCCAGTTCAGGTTGATAAGGCGCGCCGATCTTGCGCACCAGCAAAACGTCAAGCGGAGCGCCGAGGCTTTCGGCAATCTCCGCGCCGATCGGTACGCCGCCGCGGGGCAGGGCGAGAACGACGCAATCCTGCCCCTTGAACGCCGCCAGAGCGGCGGCGAGTTTACGTCCGGCATCATAGCGGTCGCGGAAATACATCTTTCCTCGTCAGGTGCGAAGATGTTGCGTGAACCATTGTTCGGTCAGCGCAATCACCCGTTCCATAGCGCCAGGCTCGGGGAAGAGATGTGTAGCGCCGGGAACGATCTCGAGTTTCTTGAGGCAGGTCAGGCGGGCGAACGCATCCTCGTTGAGTTCAATGACACCGAAATCGGCTCCGCCGACGATTAGCAATGTCGGTGCCACGACATTCGGCAACGCATCACCCGCAAGATCGGGCCGGCCGCCGCGTGAAACGACGGCACCTATTCTCGTGGGCATCCGCGCTGCCGTTTCAAGGGCGGCCGCGGCACCTGTGCTGGCGCCGAAAAGCCCGATCGCCATATGCGCAAGCAGCGTTTGTTCGTCGATCCACCTCACGGCTTCCGTAAGGCGGTCTGCAAGAAGCGGAATGTCGAAGACCTTCGCGCGATTGTGGGCGCTCTCTTCTTCCGGCGTGAGCAAGTCGAACAGCAGCGTGGCTAACCCCGCGGAATTCAGGGCTTTAGCGACTTGGATGTTGCGCGGGCTGAGGCGGCTCGATCCGCTGCCGTGGGCAAAGGCGACAAGGGCGAACGCGTCTGCAGGCATGCGCAAGGTCGCGGGAAGGCGCCTGGCGCCGATCTGCATCTCTCGTATGTCAATGTGACTGCGCAAACCTAGCGACATTGCCCAGCGCCTCTTTCCACACGACGACTTTAATGGGCCGGGCGAAGGAAAGGTTGATCCTGATCAAGCCGGCCTTTGACCGAGCGCAATATTCTTGCGACTGAGTCGAATATTCTGTTTCGGCAGGAGGTGGCGGATGAAGATCAAGCTGCGAATCCACAAGCGCCATGAAACGCTTCTGGAAAGAACGTGTGACGTGTTCGACGCCGAGACATTTGGCCAGGCCTGCGCCGATGCATTCGCCGAATTGCGATCGCAGGAACTGGAACGGTCGACGAGCGTTGGCGCGATGATGGACATGTTGAACATGAACGTTCTCGAGGTTCTCGATGGAGCTTCGATCACATTGTCCAAAGCGTGATCCGCCGGGATGGATATGAACGAGCCGAAGCTTTTTGCGCTCAGCGCCACAAGAGATTTTGGACAGGCGATCGGCGAAGCCTGCAATGTGCCGCTGGCGCAGCACGAAGAGCGAACCTTCGAAGACGGGGAATACAAAGTCCGCCCGCTTGAGACTGTGGCAGGCCGCGACGTCTATGTCGTCCAAAGCCTTCACGCTGGCCCGGATCTGAGCGCCGATGACAAG
>CAZTCU010000165.1:0-6436 GCA_964612235.1 uncultured Rhizobium sp. | reverse complement strand
CCTATGACGATCAGGTCTATGTCGACGACCGCACGATCGACAGCCACATCAAGCGCCTGCGCAAGAAATTCAAAGTCGTCGACGACGATTTCGACGCCATCGAAACGCTCTACGGCGTCGGCTACCGCTACCGCGAGGCGTGACGCCCACGAACGAACGCGCGCCCAACCGTCCGACCTTCACCGGCGCCCTGCCCCGCATCGGCGATCGCCTGCCCACGCGCGCGGCCCGGCGGTCCGGCTCCGCGTTCCGCACCCCCGCCTCCGCGCTCACCCGCCGCATCATCTTCTTCAACGCCGCGACGTTGCTCGTGCTCGTCGCCGGCGTCGTCATCGTGCAGGCCAACCGCGTCGGCCTCGTCGACGAACGCCTGCAGGGCGTCAAGGAACAGGCGCTGATCGTCGCCTCCACGCTTGCCGAATACACCACCAACGAAAGCGCCCGCGATCTCAAGATAGGCGAAGCCGAACCGCTGCTGCGCCAGTTGATCGAACCCACACGGCTGCGCGCGCGACTCTATGCAACCGATGGCCGCCTCACGCTCGATACGCGCAACCTTCTCGCCCGCAACATCGTCGAAACGCGCCAGCTCCCGCCGCTCGACACGTGGAGCCAGATCGAGGGCTGGTGGACGCGCATCTTCGATGGCGTGATGGGCGTGCGCCCGTTCGCAAAGCTCGCGCCCTATTTCGAAGCCGGAATCGACGGCCGCGTCTATAGCGAAGTCCTCTCCGCATTGTCCGGCGAAGTCGCCACCGGCGAGCGCGTCAACGATCAGAACCAGCTCGTGCTCTCCGTCGCCGTTCCGATCCAGCGTTTCCGCACCGTCTACGGCGTCCTGATGGTCTCCACCGAAGGCGGCGATATCGACGCGATCCTGCGCGAGGAACGCACCACGCTTCTGGAAGTCTTCGCCGTCGGCCTGATCGCGATGATCGTTTCGTCGCTCTATCTCGCGCGCTTCGTGGCCCAGCCCGTGCGCCGCCTCGCCGATGCCGCCGACCGCGTGCGCCGAGGACGTACGGGCCGCGAGACCATCCCGCTGATGGACGAACGCCGCGACGAGATTTCCGATCTCGCCACCTCCATCTCCGGCATGACGCGCGCGCTCTATGATCGCATCGACGCCATCGAGCGTTTCGCCGCCGACGTGGCGCACGAACTGAAGAACCCACTCACCTCGCTCAAGAGCGCAGTCGAAATGTTCTCCCGCGCAAAAGATGATGCCTCGCGCGCCAGCCTGATGCAGATCGTGAAGAACGACGTCAAACGGATCGACCGTCTCATCAGCGACATTTCCGATGCCTCCCGCCTTGACGCCGAACTCAGTCGCGAACATTCCGAACCGGTCGATATCGAACGCCTGCTTGAAACCATCGTGGAGATCTATCGCTTCTCCGACGTTCCGCGCGGCGTGAAGATCGACCTGCAGACGCGCCTGCCGCGCGAAGCCGTCGTACTCGGCCGGGACGAGCGTCTGGGCCAGGTTTTCCGCAACCTGATCGACAACGCGATTTCGTTCAGCCCCGAAAACGGCACGGTGACGGTGACCGGCACGTCCGCCGGCATGCGCGCGCGCTTCACTGTGGACGACGAAGGTCCGGGCATTCCGCCCGACAATCTCGAAACCATTTTCCAGCGCTTCTATACCGAACGTCCGCCCGGCCATGGCTTCGGCAACAATTCGGGCCTCGGCCTTTCCATCGCGCGCCAGATCGCATCCGGTTTCGGCGGCCGCATCTGGGCCGAAAATCGCCACGCCGCGGACGGCCGCATGTTGGGCGCGCGTTTCGTGGTCGAACTTCCCCTGGCCCGCGCATGAACAACATCCATGCAAGTTGCGTTCGCCTTGAAAAAGCGGGCGCCGCATTCGGCGCGCCCCCAAAGGCAGGCGTGCTGATCCTCGGCCAAAGCGGCTCGGGAAAGTCCCTGTTGGCGCTCCAACTGATTGCTGCCGGAGCGAAACTCGTGGCCGACGACCGCGTTGAACTTTTCGTGCGCAAAGATGGGCTCGCCGCGCGTGCGCCTGGGAACATCGCGGGCCTGATCGAGGTGCGAGGCGTGGGAATCGTGGAAATCGCGCATGTGCGCGACACAAACGTCGCGCTTGTTGTAAAGCTGACGGACGCAATGCCCAAACGCCTGCCGCGCCATGGCGTTTACGAACCGCCCAAATCGCTCTTGCTTTCGCGCGACAAATGGCCACCGATGCTGGCGCTGGACGGATCGGACAAGGCAGCCGTCGCGAAAATCACGCTCGCGGTTGCGGCCTTCACGCAGAATCGATTCCGCGACAGCGCGAAAGGGCACTGAGGGGCTTTTATCGCCGCGAAGGATTGCTATGTTTCCTCACAACAAACGGCAACAGACATCGACATGATCGGCATCGTTCTCGTTACCCACGGCCGCCTGGCGCAGGAATTCATCTCCGCTATGGAGCATATGGTGGGACCGCAAACCCATCTGCGCGCCGTCTGCATCGGCCCGGAAGACGACATTGAGCGGCGTCAGCGCGAAATCGCGGCCGCCGCCAAATCCGTCGATCTCGGCAAGGGCGTGGTGATCGCGACCGACATGTTCGGCGGAACGCCCTGCAATCTCGCGCTCACGCTTCTCGAGCGCGGCAAGATCGAAGTTCTGGCGGGCGCCAACCTGCCCAGCCTCATCAAGCTCGTGGACGTCCGCAACAAGCTGCCGCTCGAACAGGCGGTGAAGGAAGCCATCGATGCGGGCCGCAAATATATGCGCGCAGGCTCCGCCGACCTCGCGGGCGTATCGTAAATGAGCGCAGCGCGGATCTGCGCCGTCGCCAAGATCACCAACAAACGCGGCCTGCATGCGCGCGCGTCGGCGAAGATCGTGGAAGCCTCGGCCCGCTTCAAATCCCACATCACAGTGGCGAAAGACGGTCAGGTGGTCGATTCACGCTCGATCATGGGCCTGATGATGCTCGCCGCCAGCATGGGCTCCGAAATCGAAATCTGCGCCGAAGGCGAAGACGCCGAAGCAGCCGTGGTAGCGCTGCTGGCGCTGGCGGATGCGAAGTTCGGGGAAGATTGAGATTTCCCCTCTACCGCTACGCGGTGCCTTCCCCGTTTCAAGGGGGAGATAATCCGGCAAATTGTTGTCTCCCCCGTGAAACGGGAGATGCCTCGCGCAGCGAGGCGGAGGGGGGCAGTCCGCTACAGCCCCACCCTCACCCGCGCCTCAACCGACGCCGCAACACCATGATTCGGCCGTAACTGATCGCTCTGCAACCGCCCTTCGAGATCAAGCTTCAGGGTGCGGAACGGCAACGTCACGCGCGCCACGCCCATATTGATCTTCACCGGCGTCGTGGTGACCACATTGCCGGCAAGATTCCGCGCTGTTGAAATCTGCGCGTGATGAAAGGTCAGCGTATAGGTGCGGTCCCCGCCGTCGACCCAGCTCGCTTGCGCCGAAAACAATCGTGAATCGCTGTCCAGGCTGAATCCTATCGTCTGGCCGCGATAGCGCATGCCGTCGACATAATCCCAATTGTTATAGGCGAAGCCGTGGAAGTAATCGCCGAAACTGAAGATGTCGGCGGTCGCCACGCTGTCGGTATATTCGAACGTCAGGCGCACGGGATTTCCACCCACCGGCACCCAGATGCTGCCGCCGAACAGATGGCTCGTGCCCGAATGATTGATCGGGCTCGAATCCTCGTTCATCAACTGCGTGTAGACTTCGAACGGTACGCCGCCGAGGACGTTGGTGTAGCGGATATCGAACACACCTTCGTCGTTGGTGTTGTTCACGTCGCCGGGATCGTTGGCGAAGTGGAAATAGTCGACGACAGGATTGCAGCGATGACGATTGCCGCAGACTTCCTGCGTGCGCGCCAATCCGATTTCGAGGCCGGGCAGCGGATTGAAGGTGAAGCGCAACCCGTCATATAGCGTGTCCTGGATGACGCGGTCGTCGTTCAGCCATCCGAGGAAGAATTCCGCTTGCCACGGGCCCAGCCAGCTCAGCCACGGCGTTTCAAACGGCGATGTGTCGAGGCGTGCGATGCCAACTTGCGGAAACGGCCGCGCGTTGTTGGAAAGCGACAAGGCAGATATCCATCCCGGCCCCCACCAATGCGAAAGCGTGCCGCCATAAAGCACGGCGTTTCCCACGCGCTGCGCGATGTACGAATTGTCCGGCAGGAAGCGGACCTTCCCCGTGGAGTGATCGACCTGCGCGCCCGCCGCCAGCCGGATGGATGTCGATTCCCAATTGTATTCGGCGGCAAGCTGTCCGTCGAAATCGCCGCGTCCGAGCGCATCGAAGCCGCGCACGACGCTGGGCAGATTCGTGCCGCCCGCCGAGGCGCCGAGGCGCAGGGTCCCCGTTTGCGTCTCGTTGCGCGCCTGCCCCAGCACGCGGCGCGCCGCTTCGCGGACATAGGCCGGTTGATGCGAGAGCGAATCCGAATCGTGCAAACGGGCAACAATGTCGCGCCAGGGCAACGGCCAATGCGTCGTGATGTTGTCGAGCAACCCCGCATTCGCGAGGATCTCGATATCGGAGCGCAATTGCGGATCGCCAGTTTCCGCCCAGGGCGAAGCACCCGCCGAAGCAGGCAACAATGCCAGTATGACTATTGCGGCAGAAACGGCTTGCAGAAGATAGGCTGTAGATTTTCGCGCCGGACCGGCCTTCATACGCAACTCCGTCCAGTGGAGGCGTCCTCCCTAACGTCACGGAGCAAAAAAGGCGAGCGAAAAAATCCCTCTCCCTTTTCTGGGAGAGGGATACGCAACCGAATTATTTGAGAATCAATTCGCGCATCAGCATGTCGCCGCGCACGACGCGGATCGCGCCGCGATCTTGCTGTTCTTTGTTACCCTGCTCTTTCGAGCCCATGGTCTTGGCGAAAAACGCATCCATCTCGTCAAGCGAGGTGTCGAATGCCGCCATGTTCTTGAACTTGGTCGCCAGATAAATGTCGGGCTCGTTGTCACGCGGATCGGTCACGACATAGACCTTGTAATCGAGGATATAGCCCGCCTTTTTCAGGGCTTCCTGTTGCTGCTTCCAGGTGGTCGTCACGAACTTCATATAGTCGTCGAAATGGCCGTCCTTCGTCTGGATCGCGCCGACATCCCAGACAGGTCCGTTGTCATAACCGCGGTCGGATGCGGCCAGGGCAGGCAGTACGATCAAAGCAGAAAGCGCCGCAAGCGCGGCAAATACGCGTTTCATGGAATCCTCCGGTATGGGTTGAGGGAAGTACTTCACCCGAACGCGGTGAGATCGAGAGATACGCAACCCCGGTACGTTACGCCCGGCAACACCGACATACGAGTCGCCTTGCCATTACACCCAAGCTATGATAGGAAACTAAACGTAGGTAGGAAGATGAATGCAGGTTAGAGATACCCCCGCCCCTACCCTCTCCTTTAAAAATTGAGGAACAAATAGAAGTATTTCAAGGCGCTGGGCGCACAACATATAGAAATAAACACATGCATATTCCTTTATATGTTTCTTGCCGGCTCCCCACCCCGCTGCTATATCGCCCTGCCGCCAACAGGAGCCATCCGTGAGCCAGGACTACGCCGTCAAAGACATCAGCCTCGCCAATTGGGGCCGCAAGGAAATCGAGATCGCCGAAACCGAAATGCCGGGCCTGATGGCCACGCGCGCCGAATACGGCGCGAAGAAGCCGCTCAAGGGTGCGCGCATCGCCGGTTCGCTGCATATGACCATCCAAACCGCCGTGCTCATCGAGACGTTGACGGCGCTCGGCGCCGATGTGCGCTGGGCCTCGTGCAACATCTATTCGACGCAGGACCACGCCGCCGCCGCCATCGCCGCGGGCGGCACGCCGGTCTTTGCGATCAAGGGCGAAAGCCTCGTCGACTACTGGAATTACACCCGCAAGATCCTCGAATGGCGTGACGGCGGCACGCCGAACATGATCCTCGACGACGGCGGCGACGCCACGATGCTGGTGCATCACGGCCTGCGCGCCGAGAAGGGCGACACCGCCTTCCTCGACAAGGCCGAGAACGAGGAAGAGGAAGTTTTCTTCGCCCTCATCAAGCGGACGCTGAAGGAAAAGCCCGGCTGGTTCGCCGAGCTTGCCAAGAACATCAAAGGCGTCTCGGAAGAGACGACTACGGGCGTCCATCGCCTCTACATCATGGAGAAGGAAGGCAAGCTTCTCTTCCCCGCGATCAACGTGAACGACAGCGTCACCAAGTCGAAATTCGACAACCTCTATGGCTGCCGTGAATCGCTGGTGGACGGCATCCGCCGCGGCACCGACGTGATGATGGCCGGCAAGGTCGCCATGGTCGCCGGCTTCGGCGACGTGGGCAAAGGTTCGGCCGCTTCGCTTCGCCAGGCCGGTTGCCGCGTGCTCGTGTCGGAGGTCGACCCGATCTGCGCGCTGCAGGCCGCGATGGAAGGCTACGAAGTC
>CAZTCU010000164.1:0-6483 GCA_964612235.1 uncultured Rhizobium sp. | reverse complement strand
GGATTGCCGGGTTCAACAGAAGAAGTACGCACCGTCCAGCTAAAATGCAAGGAACAGGTGGGAAATAGATTTATCTACAGTCAGAAAATGTGTTATTGGTAGGTCCGCAGGAGTTCGGTGATCGAAACCCCTATCTTGTCACCATGGATCACGATTTCGCCTTTGGCCACCGGCCGGTCGTTGGCCAGCACGATGACGGCGTCCTCCTGGCGCGAATCCAGCTCGATGACGGCGCCGCGGCCCATGCGCAGCAACTGATGCATCGGAATGACGGAACGGCCCAGAACGACCGAAATCTCTACCTTGACGCCTTCGATATTGGAGGACATGACCCCTGCTATGAGTGAACAGCCGGCGCAGTCTTCGACGATTACGGTTTCGGGCGCGTTAAGAAGTCCCGAATGGATCGTTAATCCGGGGCTTTTGCCTTACCCCGAAGCGGTGGCGTTCATGGAAGACCGCGCCGCGAAGATCGCCGCGCGCGAAGCCGACGAAATGGTGTGGCTGGTCGAGCATCCGCCGATCTACACCGCTGGCACCAGCGCAAAAGACGAAGACCTGGTGGACAGACGCTTTCCGGTTTTCGCAACGGGGCGCGGCGGGCAATACACCTATCACGGGCCGGGGCAGCGCGTGGGCTATGTGATGCTGGACCTCACGCGGCGCAAGAAAGACGTGCGCGCCTTCGTGCACGATCTGGAGGAATGGCTGATCCAGACGCTCGCGCTGTTCAATGTGAAGGGCGAACGGCGCGAAGGGCGCGTGGGCATCTGGGTGGCGCGTGGCAGCCGCGAGGACAAGATCGCCGCAATCGGCGTGCGCGTGCGGCGGTGGGTGACGTTTCACGGTGTGTCGCTGAACGTCGATCCAGATATATCGCACTTCGATGGAATTGTTCCCTGCGGGATTCGCGAGCATGGGGTGACAAGTCTTGCCGATCTGGGAATCACCGCCTCGATGGCCGATGTCGACGTGAACCTGAAAACTGCTTTTCGTGCGGTTTTTGGAGATATGCACACCTGAATCACTGGAAATGTCGCCGCCATGGGGTATCTTCCCCGCCACTGGCTGGGGAGGATTCATATGCCACGGGTTTCCGCTGCATTTTTTCTTGTTGCTGCGCTTCTGCTTTTGTGCGGAATGGCGCTTGGCGAACATATGGGCTCTCACGAAGATTTCGCCCTCGCGCCGCTGCACGCACACATCAATCTTTTGGGCTGGGTGACGCTGGCGCTCTACGGGACGTTCTATGCCCTGACGAAAGAAACCTATTCGCCGCGACTGGCCTGGATAAATTTCGTTCTGTCCGTTGCCGGCATTCTTGCGATGATCCCGTTTCTTTATCTGGTTTTGACCGCACCGGATGGAGCGGCGCAATACGGGCCGTTCGCGGGAATGGCGGGAGGCATCGCAATTCTCGGATTGCTCGTGTTTCTCGTTTCCGTGTTTCGCGAGCTGACGCGCGCCCGCGCCTAAAGCGACGGCCGCCGGCGGAAACCTTTTTCTTCCGGCGGTTCTGCGGGACCGAGTTCGACATTCGCCACGCGTGACCCTGCGGGGCCGCGCATGCAGGCTTGCACGAACAGTTCGACCGGCTTCGTCGGGCCGCAGATGACGGCTTCGACGGTGCCGTCGCTGCGATTCCTGATCCAGCCGTCGAGGCCCAGTTTCTTTGCTTCTTCGATGGCGAAGTGCCGATAGCCTACGGCTTGTACAAAACCCTCGATGCGCAGGCGCAGCGTGGTGAGATCGTTGTCGTCGCTCATGAAAGTTCCGTTAGCATCGGCACACTGGAAATTGAAGCCATCGATGCCCAGATAGGGGTTAAACCGGGCGAAACAATGCAGCCCGAGGGGAGATAATGCGAAAGCGCACCAGAGTAGCACTGTGGTTCGTGAGCGTCGTGGTTCTGGTGGTGCTGACCGCCGGCGCGTTCGTCTATGCGTTCTTCGCCACGTTTTATCCGAGCGCGCCGGAGCCGAATTATCCCCCTGCCCTCAATCTTGCGCAGGCGCAGCGGCAGGATTTCGACTATTTCCGAAATTACTTCGACTACAACAAAGCGTATTCGCAGCAATCGCGCGCCGAAGCGGAGAAATTGCTGGCGCAATATAGAAGCCAGGCGGGCGAGCTTTCTCCGGCGGCGTTCGATCTGGCGATTTCGCGCATGGTGGCGCTTGCCGATAACGGGCATTCGACGATCTTCATGGGGCCGTTCTCGCGGCATCACAATCGCCTGCCCTGTCGGTTCTATAAATTCGCGGACGGATTCTTTGTGATCCGTGCGCGGCCTGCTTGCGCGGATTTGCTGGGGGCGAAGATCGTCAGCATCGACGGGCATCCGATCCATAAGATCGTCGACGGGATGTTCCCGTACGCGCGCGGGCCGCGCAATCACTACGATCAATTCAAGGCCGTGTTCTTTTTGGAATCGCCGGAAGTTTTGCACGCGGCGGGATTTGCCGATGCGGCCGACCGCGAGACGTTGCATGTGCGGATGAAGGACGGCAGCGAGCGGGATGAGATCATCGTTGCGGAAAAGCCCAATGCGAACGCGCCCCACGTTTATTCCGACAGCTATCTGTCGCCCTCGCCCATCGACGGTGAAGAGAAAGACTGGAAGCCGCTGTTGCCGAAGGACGCGAAGCTGCCGCTGTTCCTGCGCGACTACGCCAATCCGTTCCAGACGGCCTGGTGGGCAGACCGGAAGACTCTTTACGTCCAATTCCGCGACAATGCCGATGAACCCGGACATCCGATCGGCGCGTTTGTCGATCGGGTGAAGAACGAGATCGCGGGCTACAAGCCGAAATTCATCGTTCTTGATCTGCGTCTCGATCAGGGCGGCAATTTCACGAGCAACGCAAGCCTGATGAAACATATCGCGGACGATGTGGAGCACGTCTATGTGCTGACGAGCGCGTGGACGTTCTCGGCGGGCAATGTGAGTTTGGCGCTGGCGAAATTCCACGGCGGCGGCAAAGTCACCATCGTCGGCGAGCCGGTGGGCGACCGGATGCGGATCTGGGCGGAAGGCAGCGACATGGTGTTGCCGAATTCGAAGCTCGACGTCGAATACGCGACGGGGCTGCACGACTACACCAAATCGTGCTTCGGCGAGCCCGGATGTTTCTGGGTGATGTATTACTATCCGATGCAGCTCAAATCGTGGGCGCCGGACATAGTGGTGCCTTACACGTTCGCGGACTATGCGGCGATGCGCGATCCGGCGCTGGACCGTGTTGTGTTCACAATGTCAAAGAGCTGATCAGGCGAATTCGAGAATGACGTCGTCGAGGGCGAGGCTGTCGCCCTTGGCGGCGTTGATCTTCTTCACCGTGCCTTCGCGTTCGGCTTTGAGGACGTTTTCCATCTTCATCGCTTCGACGACGGCGAGCGTTTCGCCCGCCTGCACATGCTGGCCTTCGGTGACGTTGATCGACACAACGAGGCCCGGCATCGGGCAGATGAGCATTTTGGACGTATCCGGCGGCTTCTTGACCGGCATGAGTGCTGCGAGTGCCGCCATGCGCGGGCGGCGGACGGTGGCCTTCACCATCGCGCCGCCATGGTTGAGGCGGTAGCTGCCCTGCTGGCGCGCGATCTGGACGGCGAAGGAACCGTTGGCATCCCTCAGATGCATGACCGGCTGGCCGAGCTTCCATTTGAATTCGGTTTCGTAGGGTTCGCCTTCGATGCGGGCGTGGAGCTTGCCGCCTTCGAGTTGCGCGCCTTCGATCAGCGTTTCGCCGTTCAGCGTGACGATGAACTCGCCGCCCTGGATCTTGTGCGCGCCGTTGAGCGTGCCGGAAATCGCGCTCGCGCGGCTTTCGCGCGCAAGTTCGGCGGCGACGACAGCGGCGGCGAGACGGCGCTTGGCGGCCTTGTCGAGCGGGGCGCCGTGGAAGCCTTCGGGGAATTCCTCGGCGATGAAGCCGGTGGTCAGCCTTCCCTCGCGGAAGCGCTGGTTGTGCATGATCGCGGTGAGGAAATCGATGTTGTGGTTGATGCCTTCGACGCGGAATTCGTCGAGCGCGGAGGCCATCGCGTCGATGGCGGCGATGCGCGTGGGCGCGTGCGTGCAGAGCTTGGCGATCATCGGATCGTAGAACATCGAGATCTCGCCGCCTTCATAGACGCCGGTATCGTTGCGCACGGTGATGTCGCCGGTCTTGCCTTCGTGCGGCGGGCGATAGCGCGAGAGACGTCCCGTGGACGGCAGGAAGCCGCGATAGGGGTCTTCGGCGTAGATGCGGGATTCGACCGCCCAGCCGTTCAGCTTCACGTCGCTCTGCTTGAGCGGCAGTTTTTCGCCCGCAGCCGAACGGATCATCAGTTCGACCAGATCGAGACCGGTGATGAGTTCGGTCACCGGATGTTCGACCTGAAGGCGGGTGTTCATTTCTAGGAAGTAGAAGTTGCGATCCTTGTCGACGATGAATTCGACGGTGCCCGCGCTGTCGTAACCGACGGCTTTTGCAAGGGCTACGGCTTCTTCGCCCATCGCCTTGCGCGTCTTCTCGTCAAGGAACGGCGACGGCGCTTCTTCGATCACCTTCTGGTGACGGCGCTGGATCGAGCATTCGCGCTCGTTCAGGTAGAGCACGTTGCCGTGCTTGTCGCCGATCAGCTGGATTTCGATGTGGCGCGGTTCGGTGACGAATTTTTCCACGAACAGGCGGTCGTCGCCGAAGCTGGCGCGCGCTTCGTTCTGCGAGGATTGAATCGCCTGAACGAGTTCGTCTTCCTTGTGGACGATGCGAAGGCCCTTGCCGCCGCCGCCTGCCGACGCCTTCACCATCACGGGATAGCCGATGTCCTTGGCGATGGCCTTGGCGTGGGCGGCGTCCTTGATCTCGCCGACGAAGCCGGGGACCGTGCTCACCTTCGCGGCGACGGCGAGCTTCTTGGATTCGATCTTGTCGCCCATCGCGGCGATGGCTTTGACGTTCGGGCCGATGAAGGCGACGCCGATCTTCGCCAGTGCCTCGGGGAAGGCTTCGCGTTCGGAGAGGAAACCATAGCCGGGGTGGACGGCTTCGGCGCCGGTGTCCTTGCAGGCCTGCACGATCTTTTCGATCTGGAGATAGGACTGCGCCGATGGCGGCGGGCCGATATGGACGGCCTCGTCGGCCATTTCCACATGCAGGGCGTCCTTGTCGGCATCGGAATAGACGGCGACCGTCTTGATGCCCATGCGCCGGGCGGTCTTGATGACCCGGCAAGCGATTTCACCGCGATTTGCTATCAGGATTTTCTTGAACACTTAGCGTCCCCTGGCCTGCCTATCGGCCTGATCGGCAAGCGTTCTAGGGCCTTGGTTTGAGGGGGTAAACGGTTTTCTTGCCGCGTTGACTAGGCCAGCCGCACAAAGATGGCGGCGGCCACACCCGCAAGGATTGCGAGCACGCCAGCCCCTCCCAAGACCTGCCCCACCCGGCCCGGCGCGAAGCTGAACGCCAGGGAAAGTTTGGTCACTCCGTTGGCGGCGGCGGCGATCAGGACGGCCATGGCAGCGACCGCAACGGTGACCTGATGAGGGACCATCTGGGCGACCGACAAGGTGATCGGGTCCACATCGGCAAACCCAGTGACGGCCGCTAGCGGCAGCAGGCTGAGCTGGCCGATCTGCGCGGCAAACAGTTTGGAAACGACCGTCACCAGTCCCAGCAGCAAGCCGAAGCGGATCGCCATGCCGAGTTCGACCGGATTTTCCAGTTGGAGTTTCGACGGCGCGCCATCGTGCTGGCCGGCGCGATCCAGACCGAATGCCGTTGCGATCAAGACAAGGACTGCCGCTGCGACGGCCGGAAGGAGAGATTTGAGCAACACGGGAGCGAGAACCACCGCAAGCGTCGTCATGCGTATCAGCGACACGATCCAGGATGCCGCAATCGCAACGCCCGCTTGGTGCGCAACCTTCGGTTCCGATTTCGCGAGACGGGAATAGGTGAGCGTGACCGCCGTCGAAGATACCAGTGCACCCGCAGCGCCCGCGAGCAGAAGCCCGCGGCGTGCCCCAGCCAGGCGCACGGCGACGTAACCCACGAAGGACAGAGCCGCGATGGCGACGGTGATGAGCCAGATGCGATGGGGATTGATGGTGTCCCACGGGTCGATGTTGCGATCCGGCAGGACCGGCAACAACACGACGGTCATTGCGAGCAACAGCAAAGCCGAACGCAGTTCCGGCCAAGTCAGGGTACGCAGGAATGTATGCAGCGGATGGCGCAAAGCCAGAAGACCGGTGACGACCACACCCGCCGCTGCCGCCGCCGGTTTGTTGCCAAGGACTGCGAGCACGCCCAGCGCAAATGTCACCAGGCCCGCGATCAAATCGGTGGCGGAGAGCGAATTGTCCTTCACGCTTTCGCGCCATTCGAAAACGGTCAGTCCGATGGCGAAGGCGAAGGCGGCAAAGCCCACCGCCACTCCGCCGACGATGGGGTACAAGGCTCCCCAAACACCGCCCAAAAGACCGAT
>CAZTCU010000163.1:1394-6505 GCA_964612235.1 uncultured Rhizobium sp. | reverse complement strand
ATGACAGCGGCCTCACCACCAACGTGTTCCTGACCGATCCAAAACTGATCGGCATTCGCGTCACGAAGAACTGGTGAGGGGGAAGTCATGAGCGAATTGATGATGACGCGCGGCGGCCACAAGGTCCGCAGGGGTTTGCTGTCCACCGTGTCGGCGATGACGCTTTTGCTGAGCGCAGCGTCCATGGGCGCTGCCTTCGCGGAGGATGGCGCCGACCGCCCCAATGTCTGGATCGAACTTGGCGTGCAGGCGGAGCGCAACGATGGATCGCAGCAACCGTTTGCACCGCCTTTCGTGCTGACCCAGCCGCGCCCGGCTTTCGAAACCATTTCGCCCATCGATACGCAGCGCCTGCCGCGCTACAGCGTCGGCGGGGAAGGCCGCATCGTCTTCGAGCCCGACAACACGCATTGGGTGCTGGCGGCGGGCATCCGTTACGGCCGCTCCAACGGCAAGAAGATGGTGCATCAGCAAACGGTCGCAGCGCCCTATCCGGTGGTCGTCGGCACATATCACGGCTATCTCACGCAAACGATCGAGAAGTTCGCACACACCGAAGCAAAGCATCATTCCAGCTACACGGTGCTCGATTTCATGGCGGGGCAGGATGTGGGGCTGGGGTTGTTGGGGGGGCACGGAAAATCGGTGCTCAGCCTTGGCGTGCGTTATGCGCAGTTCAGCAACCAATCCCACGTGAGCATCAGCTCCGACCCGGACTTCCATGTCACACTGGTGCAAATACCCTGGTTCCCGTCGACATATCCGCCGGTGCCGTTCTCGGGCCCGCACCATGCTTACAAGGGCGTTCTGGATCGCTCCCACAATTTTCACGGCATGGGCCCATCGGTCAGTTGGGAAGCCTCGGCGCCGCTCACGCGCAGCAACAACGAAGCGGAGATTTCGCTGGATTGGGGGCTTAACGCCTCGGTACTGTTCGGGCGGCAGAAGGCCCGCACCAGTCACCACACGACCGGATTCTATTACCCTAAATATATAAGCGCCTACAGCACGAACGTCGCTTATCGCAATCCAACCACACCCGGCGAATCGATCCGTCATCCGCGATCCAGATCGGTTGTTGTGCCGAATGTCGGCGGATTCGCGGGCCTTTCGTTCCGCTACGCCAACGCCAAGGTGTCGCTGGGTTATCGCGCAGACTTCTTCTTCGGCGCGATGGATACGGGCGTCGATGGGCGACACACTTCGGATCGTAATTTCTACGGCCCCTTCGCCCGCATCGGCATTGGCCTGGGCGGATAGCCCGCGATTTCCTCAGACAACTACCAAGGCGGCGGAGCAATCCGCCGCCTTTTGCTTTTGGGAACCGTTTGTTGGCATCCTCCGTTCCCGTTGAGGTTCAAAGCACGGGCGGCACCGATGAAAAAGCGTGCATGGATATTGCCGGTGACCGTCGCAATCGCTGTTCCATTCGCGGTCTCCGCCGCCGATTGGGGCGGGGCCGCGCAAGCACCCGTTCCAGGTTTGACCCGCGCACCAGCCGTCAAATCCGATATGCGGTTTTCCGTGGTCACGGTCGCGTCCGGCCTCGATCATCCGTGGGGCCTCCAATTCCTGCCCGATGGCCGCATGATCGTCACCGAGCGGGCCGGTCGTCTGCGCCTCGTCACTGCGAAAGGCCAGCTATCGCCGCCGGTCGCGGGTGTTCCCGCCGTTCTCACCAATAGCGGGCAGGCTGGTTTGTTCGACGTGGCGCTCGATCCGGGCTTCGCGCAAAACCACACTTTATATCTCGCCTATTTCGAACGCCGCCCGAACGGCCAGGGCCTCAGCGTCGCGCGCGCCCGGCTCGAAGACGGCGCATCGCCCAAACTCGCCGAGCTGAAAGTCATCTTCCGTGCCCAACCCGAAACCGGCCCCGCCATCAATCTCGGCGGGCGCCTCGTCGCCAACAAGGACGGCACGTTGTTCGTCACGGTCGGCGATCGCTTCACCGAACGCGACAAGGCGCAGGATCTTTCCGCCGACAACGGCAAGATCGTACGCATCAACACCGATGGGTCGATCCCGAAAGACAATCCTTTCGCCTCCCGCAAAGGCGCGCGTGGCGAAATCTGGACGCTCGGCCACCGCAACCCCGAAGGGCTCGCCATACGCCCATCGGACGGATCGCTGTGGGATGTCGAGCACGGCGCGAAGGGCGGCGACGAGATCAATCTCGTCAAGCCCGGTCACAATTACGGCTGGCCCGTCATCACCTATGGCGTGGATTATTCCGGCGAGAAGATCGGCGAAGGCCGCGCGAAACCGGGCATGGATCAGCCGGTCTATTATTGGGATCCGTCCATCGCGCCTTCCGGCATGGCGTTCTATACCGGCGATCTGTTCCCGCAATGGAAGGGCAATCTCTTCATCGGCGCGCTCAAGTTCAAGGATGTGCGGCGCCTGGTGATGAAAGGCGACAGGATCGTGGGCGAGGAAGTTCTGCTTTCCAACCTCAACGAACGCATTCGCGACATTCGCCAAGGCCCGGACGGTGCTCTTTATATTCTCACCGACAATGCGAAAGGCCGCATCCTGAAACTGGCGCCGAAGGCTTAGGCTATTTCTCGTCCTTGCCGAATTGCTTGCGCAATTCGGATTTCGCGCGTTCCAGAATCTTCTTCCGGCTTTGCGGCAAATTGCGGCCCGCGCGGTTGATATAGAAGACGAGCATCGAAAGCGCGGAACGATAGGGATCGGCTTTGCGCCGGTGACTGTGTTCCGCCGAGCGTTTCAGGGAACGCGCGATCCGTTTCGGGTCTTTCCAGGTGAACACGCCGTTATCTAGATCCAGCGCATTGCTCTCGCGGGTCACGCGGCCCGACCAGCGTTTGCCCGATGCTTTGCGCGCAGGGCTGCGGGATTTCCGTTTTGCATGGGTTTTGCGCCGCGCCGACATGCTGCGTTAACGGCAATATGTATGGCCTTGTTCCCTTCGGAACTTTCAAGTTCCCCCTGCGTTTGCCAAGGGCGGCAACGCCCGCGCGCAATTTCAACTTGATCTGGACATGATTCCCAATCCGAAATCCGTTGCTTCACATTCCGCTGGCATTCCCGCCTTCGATCTTTCCCGCATCGCGCTGCTGCTCGATGTCGACGGCACGCTGCTCGATCTCGCCGCGCGCCCCGACGAAGTGCAGGTGCCGGAGGATTTGCGCGACGTGTTGAAAGCGCTCGCCGAATGCGCCCACTGTGTGCTCGCGCTGGTCAGCGGCCGCGCCACGGCGCAGCTCGACATGCTGTTTTCACCCGTGAAACTTGCGGTCATCGGCTGCCACGGCGCGGAGATTCGCGGCAATCCCACCGCACCCGTTCAATCCCGCGCCCCGCTCGACGAGAAAATTCGCCGCGAACTCTATGCGCTCGCGGCAAAGTTTCCCGGCACGCTCCTCGAAGACAAAACCCATTCCATCGCTATTCACTATCGTGGTGCGCCCGCGCTCGAAACCCCGCTCACGCGCGCGGCGGGCGAATTCGTCGCCGCCCATCCCACGCTCGAAATCCTCGAAGGCAAGGCCGTGATCGAATTCAAGCCGCGCGGCTACGACAAGGCCACGGCATGCGTCGCATTGTTGGCAAGCCCGCCGTTCCGCGGCCGCACGCCCGTCTTCCTCGGCGACGATGTGACCGACGAGCGTGTGTTTCGCGTGCTGCCGGAATTCTCCGGCGTCGGCATCTCCGTCGGCCGCGCGATGGATGGCGCGGACTACATGCTGCGTTCTCCCGCCGCCGTGCGCGCCTGGCTGCGTGGCCTGATCGCGAGAGACACGCCATGAAACCGCAACCTCTCGATCTTGCGCTGATCGGCAATGGCCGCACCGCGGCATTGCTCGATACCAACGCCCGCCTCATCTGGTGGTGCTATCCGCGCTTCGACAGCGATCCGGTGTTCTGTCGTCTGCTTTCGGGAAAGGAAGAAAAAGGCTTCTCCGACGTCGTTCTGGCCGAACTTGTCGAAACGCAATCCGAATATCAGCGCAACACGGCCATCGTCACCACGACGCTCACCGCGCGCGACGGCGCCAGCGTGCGCATCACCGATTTCGCCCCGCGTTACCAGAATTTCGGCCGCATCTCGCGTCCGCCCCAGCTTGTGCGGATCGTCGAGCCCGTGTCGGGCCTGCCGCGCATCACCATCCGCTTCCGCCCGACGCAGAATTACGGCGAAACAAGCCTGCGCGGTTTGATGGGCAGCAACCACATCCGCTATGGCGACGGCTCGCGCGACGTCATCCGCCTCACCACCAACGCTCCGCTCTCCTATATCGCGCAGGAAGCGCCCTTCGCGCTCACCCGCCCGATCCAGCTTGTGTTCGGCGTGGATGAATCCTTCCCCAGCGATCTCGAAACCGCCACCCGCGAGCTTTACGAACGCACGCGCGATTACTGGACGGAATGGGTGCGCCGGCTGTCGGTCTCCTACGATTGGCAGGATCAGATCATCCGCGCGGCAATCACGCTCAAGCTCAGCAATTTCGAGGAGACCGGCGCCATCGTCGCCGCCCACACCACCTCGATCCCGGAATCGCCGGAATCGGGACGCAACTGGGATTATCGCTTCTGCTGGCTGCGCGACGCCTATTTCGTGGTCAAGGCACTCAATCGCATCGGCGCCACGCGCACGATGGAGAATTTCATCTCCTTCATTCTGTCTATCGCCTCGCATGAAAAAGCCGACCTCAAACCCGTATACGGGATCGTCCACACCGAAGACCTGAGCGAAGTCATCGCGCCCCATCTCGAAGGCTTCATGGGCAATGGTCCTGTGCGCGTTGGCAACGCTGCCGTGCTACAGCAGCAGCACGATGCCTATGGCAGCGTCATCCTGGCCGCGATGCCGATGTTCTATGATCGCCGCCTGCCGCGCATGGCAGGCCACACACTGTTCGAACTTCTGGAATCGCTGGGCGAGAAGGCGGCCGCACTTGCACTCAAGCCCGATGCGGGCATCTGGGAATATCGCGAACGCACCTTGGTCCACACCCATTCCGCTGCGATGTGCTGGGCGGGCGTCAATCGCATCGCGGCCATCGCGACCCATCTGGGGCTTTCCGATCGCGCGGCCTATTGGAGCGAACGCTCCGACAGCATCCGCGACACGATCCTCGAAC
>CAZTCU010000163.1:0-1294 GCA_964612235.1 uncultured Rhizobium sp. | reverse complement strand
GAAGCCAAAGACCTGTTCCAGGATTCGCTGCAATATACCAACCACTACGGATTGCTGTCGGAAGACGTGCATCCCAAAACGGGCCAGTTGTGGGGCAACTTCCCGCAAACCTATTCGATGGCCGGTCTCATCCTCACGGCAATGCGGCTGTCCCGAAGCTGGGAGGACAAATATTGGCACGCATAGTCATCGTCTCCAATCGTGTCTCGGTGCCGGATTCCGAAAGCGGCGCGCGTGCGGGCGGGCTGGAAGTCGCCCTGCGCGCCACGCTGAAAACCCATTCCTGCATCTGGTTCGGCTGGAGCGGCCGGGTGAAATCCGCCGAGAAACGCGAAACCAGGACCGTGCGCGAGGGCGACATCTCCTATATCGTGACCGATCTCACGCGCGAGGATTATCAGGAATATTACGCGGGCTTCGCCAATTCGGTGCTGTGGCCGGTCTTGCACTACCGGCTCAACCTCGTCGAATTCTCCAAGCGCGATCTCTCCGGCTATCTGCGCGTCAACGAATATTTCGCCGACCAGTTGGCCAAACTGCTGGAGCCGGACGATCTCGTCTGGGTGCACGACTATCATCTGATCCCGCTGGCAAGCGCGTTGCGCCGCCGCGGTTTTGCAAATCGCATCGGCTTCTTCCTGCACATCCCGCTGCCGTCGCCCGACATCCTGACGGCGCTACCCAACCACGAACGCCTCATCCCATCCTTGCGCGATTACGATCTCGTCGGCTTTCAGACCGACAACGACGCCGCCAATTTCGCCCGCTACATCGCAAGCGAGTTGGGCACCAGCCCGCATTTCCCCCATCTCATGGATGCGGGCAAACGCCAGATGCGCGTCGGCGTCTTCCCCGTCGGCGTCGAAGCGCAAGATTTCCAGAACCGCGGCCGCCGCGCGCTCAAATCGTCCTTCGTGCAGGGCGTGATCGGCAGCGTGCCGGGTGTCATCGCCATCGGCGTGGATCGCCTCGATTATTCCAAGGGCCTGCTGCACCGTCTCGACGGTTACGAACGCTTCCTCATCGCCAATCCAGACTGGCGCGGACGCATCTCGCTCTTGCAGATCGCGCCCAAAAGCCGTTCCGAAATCCAGGAATATATCGACATCGGCAAGAAGATGGATGAAACGGTCGGCCGCATCAACGCCACCTATGGCGACGTGTCGTGGATGCCCGTGCGCTATGTGAACAAGGGCTATAGCCGCACGGCGCTTGCCGGCCTCTATCGCTCGGCGCGCGTGGGCCTCGTCACACCCCTGCGCGACGGCATGAATCTCGTCGCCAAGGAATATGT
>CAZTCU010000162.1:0-6555 GCA_964612235.1 uncultured Rhizobium sp. | reverse complement strand
TTCATCACGTCCTGAATGCGGCGGTCGAGGAAATCGTTGGTCGGCGCTTCGTCATCGCTGTTGTCGTTGAACCAGCGCATCAAGGTCGACGAATAGACGCCCGCGAGGATTCCACGCTTGGTGTAGTAGTTGAAATCGGTCGTGGTGTCGCCCGTCGCGCGCCACATGATGTCGACCGTGCGCCACAACAGTTTCGCGCCTAATGGGGCATTGGGCGGCAGCGTGAGGAACGCTGCAGCGCGGCGCGCAGCTTCCTTGTTGGGACGCAAAACATCCAATCGCGCTTTCACCGCAGCGGTGATGCGTTCGCGGATGCGCATGTTGGCGAGATCGAGCTTGGCGATGCGCGCTTCCATCTCGCGGTCGGCGGAAGCGGAAAATTCTTCGAGCAGATCGAGCGCACCATTGGGAAAGAGGCGCGTCATCGTTTCCTTGTCGGTGCCGGTTTGTTCGGCAGCGCGTTCGAGAAGCTTGTCGCTGAAACCGTCGAAGGCAACGTGCGGAAGCGCAGCTTTCAGGATCGCGGCTTTCAGCGCCGCATCGTCGGGCGGGGCTGTGTCGCGCGCGGTCATGCTTCGGAAACCTTCACCCAATGCTTGGTTTCGGTTTCGAAAATGAGTTGCGTGAGATCGGTCATGCGCTGGGGATAGAGCACCCCTTCGAGGTGATCGCATTCGTGCTGCACGACGCGGGCATGAAAGCCTTTCGCGGTGCGCATGATCTGGCGGCCGAGCGTGTCGAAGCCACGATAACGGATATGGGCGGGGCGTTCGACGAAACCGCGCAAGCCCGGCAGGGAAAGGCACCCCTCCCAGCCCCCTTCGCGTTCGGGACCGGCGATCTCGATTTCCGGGTTGATGAGCACGGTCAAGGGCGCGGTGTGGTCGTAGCGTTCGGCTTCGCTCAGCCCGTCGCTGCGGCCCTCCGGGGCCTGGAAGACGACCACGCGCAAGGGGACGTGAACCTGCGGCGCCGCAAGACCGGCTCCGTTCGCGTCGATCATGGTCTCGACCATCGAGTTGACCAGACGGCGGATCATGGGTGCGGTCGGATCCATGACGGGCTGCGCCTTCTTGGCGAGCACCGGATGGCCCATGCGTGCGATCTTGAGAATTGGCATCGGCGGACTATGGGTCGAGGGCGCAAGACGGTCAAAGCGACCGAATGGACCGCGCTATCGAACGGGAAATTTTATTAGCGTTGATTCCAAAGGCATTTTCCCAATATTCGTTTTTCGGTTTCGCGGTACCCCCTCCCCTCTAACGCCCTTTCTTCATCTGTTTCGCTTATAGGAATATGGGCCTTGGCGACGGAACGGCAAGCCCCCAAAAGCATTGTTGTAACAGGCATAGACAGGCAAAACCGCTTCTGTTATCACCCGCCGCCTTCCAAAGACGCATTCAGGAGTAGCCTTTGCAGATCATCGTTCGCGACAACAATATCGATCAGGCGCTGAAGGCGCTGAAAAAGAAGATGCAGCGTGAAGGCATCTTCCGCGAGATGAAGCTCAGAGGCCACTACGAGAAGCCGAGCGTGAAGCGCGCCCGCGAACGGGCCGAGGCGATCCGCCGGTATCGCAAACTGCAACGCAAGCGCCTGCAGCGCGAGGGCGTGCTACCGCGCTAAGATTCCAGGTTGAAGCGTTTAGCAAGAAGGCCGCTTTCACGCGGCCTTTTTTGTTTCGTGTGCAGGGTCAGGCCGGATCGCGAGTGTAACCGTTTGCAACGCAACACGAGGCCCAAACAGCCAGAACCTGTATGGACGATTTACACATTAACCATATTGGTATTTCCGGTCGGAAAAACAAAACAAAACCAATGGCTTGGCCGTTAATTTTTCCGGCCCGAACTTTGCGTGTATACGAGCTGACAAGTGGGATCGGATAGGTTGATGAACAGAGTTCTTGCCGTTGTTGCGTTCTTCGTGTGCGCCCTCGCCTTGCCCACGGCGGCATCCGCGACGCCTGCCGGCCTGACGGGACCGTTGCAAACCTACAACTCGCCGTTTGGCGCCGCTCATATCGCCACGGTCGAAACCTATCTGAACGGCTATTTCGGCGTGAGCGACATCACCTATCTTGGCCGCTATACCGGCGCGACCGATACCTTTGCGCCGGAATCGGTTTTGAGCGGGACGGGAGCTTTCTTCACGATCACCGGTGGAAGCACCGCGAGTGGCACATGGGCGTTCGATCCCGGAAACACCGATTATGTGATTTATGCGGTCACGATCAGCACGTCCGGCCAGGCCGATCTTTATGCCGTCACGCCGGCCAGCAATTCCGGTAACTGGAACACCAACGACATCAACGGACACAATCTCTCGCATCTGGATTTCTATGCGCGAATAGTCACGCACAAGACGCCGGAGCCGATCAGTCTTTTCCTGATGGCAGGCGGTCTTGCAGGAATTCGCATGGTTCGCAGGAAGAAGCGCGCGTAACGCGACCGCTTCAGAGGGATGAGAGCCCGCTGCCGGAAACGGCTGCGGGTTTTCTTTTTGCCGCGGGCTTAACCCCTGCCACGGATGCGGTGCTGCGTCGTTTTAAGTTCGTCCCAAGGCGCGCCGTATCAGCGCGCCAAGGCGCGGCGGGCGCTCGGCGGTGAGTACGTGGGCGGCGAAGACGCGGCCCATCTGGATAACCAGCAACACGGTTGTCGCCAGCATCAGGATCGTGGCGCCGACGACCTCCACCGCCGGCGGATGCCAGGGCAGGCGGAACATCAGGAAGAACGGCGTGTAGACCGGAATCCACGACAGCACGGTGGCGATGGTGCCGTTGGGATCGTGCAGCAGCGCTGGCATCATGATGAGCGGCGCCATGACGAGGATCATGGTGGGACCGACCAGCGCCTGCGCGTCCTGGATCGACGTCGCCATCGAGCCGATGGCGAGGAAGATCGAGGCGTAGATCAGAAGTCCGCAGACGAAGCAGAGAAGCAGCATCGGCAGAAGGCCGGTCGCCAGGATGCTCGTCAAAAGGCCGCCGATGTTCGACACCGCGCCGGGCAAGAAGAGTCCCGCCCCGATCAACAGCATGGCAGCCCACAGGATCAGCGTGAGGAGTGACGCGGCGGCGGCCCCCAGAAGCTTGCCCGCCATGAATTCGACCGGCGTCACGCAGGAAAGCATCACTTCCACGATGCGGCTCGATTTCTCCTCGATCACTCCGGAGAGCAGCGCGCCCGCGTTCATGAAGATGGTGAGCAGAAGCAGGAAGGCGAGGACGGCCGGCGCATAGGTGCGCGCCTGGTCGGCGAGCGACAATTCATGATCGCCGCTCGATGCCGCGGGATCGAAGGCCCGGAGCTTCGCATTGGGCTTGAAGGTTTCGGGCGGCACGTCGGGCGCGTATTTTGCAAGCGCCTGGCGGCGCAATTCCTCGGTCAGCGCGCGGCGGACGAAATGTTCGAGTTCGGGATCGCTGGCGTTGACGCTCCAGAATTCGGCCTCCGCACTGTCTTTCGCAGCCGAGAAACCCTTCGGTATCGAGACGATGGCGTAGAGCGAATTCGAACCGGAAAGCCGCTCGTTGACGGTGAGCGCAAACATGCCCTCGCTCGTCTTCGCAAGATTGCCCGGCGGCAGGAAGTGGAAGCGCGGGCGCGGAGGAACGAACGCCACCTTGTCCTTGTGGAACGGTTCGGTGAGCGAGACGACGCCTTGCGTGCCGCCCGCCTTGCGGAATTGCGCGAGTGTTTCGGTATCCTCGGACTGCGTGTCGAGAATGACCGCTATGGCGGGCAGGCGCGCGCGCAACGCATTCATGTCGAGGTGGGTCTCGGCATAGGCCGACAACGCATCGCGCTCGGCTATCTCCGCATCGTCGCGCGCGGCCTTGGCGATGGCGAAGGCATATTGGCCGCCGGTACGGTCCACCACGGTGAAGTTGCGCGTCGGCGTCTTGCTTTCGATCCATTGCGGCACCACGCCGCCTATCACCACCCAGATCGGAAACATCACCAGGCTGATGATGAAGCCGCGGCGCGTGACGTATTTGAGGAATTCGGAGCGGGCAACGAGAAGGGCGCGTCTCATTGGGGGCCTTGCGCTTCGCGGCCGGCAAGCGAAACGAACACGTCCTGCAGGCTCGGCTCGGAGAGATCGAAATGGGAAAGGGCCACGCGCTGTTCGAAACAGGCCGCGAGCAACGCGCCGCCATCGGCCCCTTCCTTGAGCGCGATGTCCCAACAGGGTTGTTCGGGTGTGGGCGGCGCGACGCTTGCGACGCCTTGAAGATTCCGCAGGAAACCCAGATCGGCTTCGGCACCGATGCGCGCGCGGCGCGGCAGGAGACGATGGGCTTCCGAAAGTGTGCCGTCGAACACTTTGTTGCCGTGCGCCAGGATGATGAGGTGATCGCAGAGCCGTTCGGCCTGTTCCATGGTGTGGGTGGAGAACAGGATCGTCTTGCCGTCGCGCGCGAGATTGCGGATCGCGCCTTCGAAGCTTTGACGGTTGAGCGGATCGAGGCCGGAAAACGGTTCGTCGAGGATGAGCACTTCGGGATCGTGGGCGAGCGTGGCGATGAAAGCCACTTTCTGCGCCATGCCTTTGGAGAGGCCTTCCACCCGGACACGCGCGAATTGCGAGAGGCCGAACCGGTTGAGCATTGCGTGGGCGCGCCCATAGGCGGTGGTGCGATCGAGACCTTTCAATTGCGCGAGATAGGCGACAACCGCATCCGCACGCATGCGTTTGTAAAGGCCGCGCTCTTCCGGCAGGTAGCCGATACGGTCGCGCACCCTGCCGGGATTTTGGCCGAGGATGCGCAACGAACCTTCATCCGGCTTCATCAGGCCCAGCATCATCCGCAAGGTGGTGGTCTTGCCCGCGCCGTTGGGGCCGAGGAAGCCCAGGATGCGGCCCGCCTGATGTGCAAACGAAAGATCGCGCACGGCGGTAAAGTCGCCGAAGCGTTTGGTGACGTGATCGAGTTCGAGCGCCGGTGCCGACATGATTCCCGAAAGCCAGAGTGCGCGCTTCCATGCACGCATCTCAAGCGCCGCGCCACGTTTGCGCGGGCCAATGGCTAAGGGACGGCTAAAAAGAAAGAGGCCGCATGGGCTGGATGCGGCCTCTTCTCACTTACGCAAACGCCAGGGGGATTATTGGCTTTGCGCGACTGAACTGTTGACGGGCGTCAGAACGACCTTGCGGCTGTCGGCGAACTGGCGGCCGGTATAGGTGGTGCCTTCCGCGGTCAGGGCGGCGATCGTTTCGCCATTGGCCGACTTGAGCGTCAGCTTGCCGGGGGTGGCCGACCAGCGGGCGATCTTCTGCGCGGCGGAGGGGCAGGCGGCTTCAGCGGTGGCCGTGCCGGCATCGTCGGCTTCGCCGGCGGCGAGCGTCACGGTGCAGGGCGCAGCCGAGGTGCCAATGGCGACCTTCCATGAACCGGAGACCGGAGCAGCCTGGGCAGCAACGGTACCAGCCAAAAGGACGGAGGCCAGGAGGCCGAGGGCTCTGATCTTGGTCATGTGAATAATTCCTTCAAGATTTCGTATTTAACAATAGGGCCTCAGTCGCACTCCTTCAAGGGGCGATTTGCTGCACTGCGAGCAGTGGGCACGCCCCCACCCGGCAAAAACAGGCTCAAAACCGCCTTTTCCTGCTGCACCCGCGTTCCTGGAAATCAAGCCATGCGTAGAACGCGAAGCTTTCGGGGCTTATGCTCGGCCCCCGGCAATTGGAGGCTTCGATGGACATTCAGGTGCTGAGCCCCGCCATCGGGGCGGTGATCAAGGGCGCCGACCTTTCGCAGAAACTGAGCGACGGCGACGTGGCCGAGATCCGCAAGGCGCTGCTCAAACATCAGGTGATCTTCTTCGAGGATCAGCACCTGACACCCGTGCAGCATCGCGATTTCGCGCTGCGCTTCGGCGCGTTGCATACGCACCCGCTTTATCCGGGCGTAGAAGAAGCCAAAGAGCTTTTCATTCTCGACAATCACGCGGGCAATCCCACCGACAACGATGCGTGGCACACCGATGTGACGTTCATCGAGACGCCGCCGATGGGTTCGATTTTGTATGCCAAGCATCTGCCGCCGGAAGGCGGCGACACGATCTGGTCGAACATGCGCGCGGCTTATCTGGGATTGTCGGCGCCGTTTCGCGAATTCCTCAAAGGGCTCGACGCGGTGCACGATTTCGCGCGCGGGTTTCCGACAACGGGAACGGTGGCGAAGGCGGCGGGCGAAGACAAACATGCCAAAGCGCGCGCCGAACATCCGCCCGTGGTGCATCCCGTCATTCGCACGCATCCCGAAACGGGCGAGGACGGATTGTTCGTCAATTACGGATTCACCTCGCGCATCCTGGGCGTGAGCCGCAAGGAGAGTGCGGCGATCCTGAAGCTGCTGCACGAACATATCCAGCAGCCGGAATATCTGGTGCGCTGGCGCTGGACGCCCAATGCCATCGCCTTCTGGGACAATCGCGTGACGCAGCATTACGCGGTGAACGACTACCTGCCCCACCGGCGCATCATGCATCGCGCGACCATCATGGGAGACCGGCCGTATCAGGCGACGCGGATGAAGCTGGCGGCGGA
>CAZTCU010000161.1:0-6591 GCA_964612235.1 uncultured Rhizobium sp. | reverse complement strand
TCGAAGATTTCGGATTTGGCATCGGCGATGGCCTCGCAGGTACCGAAGAATTCCAGATGCGCGGGCGCGATGGTGGTGACGATCGCGACATGCGGGCGCACGATGCCGACCAGCGCGCGGATTTCGCCGAAATGGTTCATGCCGATTTCGAAGATCGCGTTGCGCGCATCGGCCGGCAGCGAGGCAACGCTCAGCGGCACGCCCCAATGATTGTTGTGGGACGCAGCCGACGCATGGGTCTTTCCGAGCGCGCCGAACGCCACCCGCAGGATTTCCTTGGTGGTCGTTTTGCCCGCGCTGCCCGTGACGGCCACGATATTGGCGTTGCTGCGCGCGCGCGCCGCGCGTGCGAGGTCTTCAAGACCGCGCTGCGTGTTGGCGACCTTCAGCGTCACGCCTTCGACATCGCGCGAAACAAGTGCCGCACTCGCGCCCGCCTTGAACGCGGCGGCGACGAAATCATGGCCGTCGCGATTGCCGCCTTTCAACGCGACGAAAAGATCGCCCGGCTGCAAGCTGCGCGTGTCGATGGAAATGGCGCGCACGCCGAACGGCGCGCTCGCTTCGCCCAATGTCGCACGCGCGGCTTCGGCGGAGGTCCACAGGGCATTGTCCGCACCTTCCGCCATGCGGCCGCCAAGCGCGCTCGCCGCGGCAATCGCTTCGTCGCGATCCGAGAAGGGGCGCGTTTCGCCGCCGATGGTCTGGCCGGTTTCGTGGCCCTTGCCCGCTATAATGAGTGTGTCGCCTTCGCCAAGCGCGGCGATGGCGGTTTTGATCGCGGCGGCGCGGTCGCCGATGTCTTGCGCGCTTGGACAACCGGCGAGCGCTTCCTTGCGGATGATGGCCGGGT
This sequence comes from uncultured Rhizobium sp., assembly GCA_964612235.1. GTDB lineage: Bacteria > Pseudomonadota > Alphaproteobacteria > Micropepsales > Micropepsaceae > Rhizomicrobium. The sequence goes on along the minus strand of CAZTCU010000161.1, from coordinate 5,738 downwards.
CTTCGCTGCGCGGATTGTCGTCGGTGACGATCACCTTGTCTGCGAACGCGCACGCGGCTTTGCCCATCAGCGGGCGCTTGCCCTTGTCGCGGTCGCCACCGCAGCCGAAGACGACGTGCAGCCTGTTCTTCACATGCGGGCGGATGGCGGTGAGAACGGTTTGGAGCGCATCGGGCGTGTGCGCGTAATCGACATAGATCGCCGCGCCCGATTTCGCGTAAGCCACTTTTTCCAGACGGCCGGGCGCACCCTTGAGCCGCGGCAAGGCGATGGTGAGAACGTCGTGCGCATTCGCGCCCATACCGATGGCAAGCGCGGCGGCTACAAGCGCGTTCGACGCCTGAAAACTTCCCGCCAGCGGCAGTTCGAAATCGTAAGCCTTGCCCTCGTACGACACGCGCAAAGACTGCCCGCCTTCATGCGGCGTGCGCGTGAGAAGCTTCAACGTGCCGTTTTCGCCGACGGTGATGAGGCGCAGGCCCCGGCGTGCGGCGGCTTCGATGAACGGCTGAGCGTGATCGCTGTCGGCATTGACCACCGCCACGCCGCCCTCGCGCACCACATCGCTGAACAGGCGCAGCTTGGCGGCGAGATAGCTTTCGAAATCCTTGTGGTAGTCGAGGTGGTCGCGCGTGAGATTGGTGAAAGCCGCCGCCGAAATGTTCACGCCGTCCAGCCGGAACTGGTCGAGCCCGTGGCTGGAGGCTTCGAGCGCCAGATGATCGACGCCCTCATGCTTCAGTTGCGCCAGCAGGCGATGAATTTCCACCGGATCGGGCGTGGTGTGCTTGAGCGCGATCTCGCCGGTCGGCGTGACGACGCCGATAGTGCCGAGGCTCGCGGCGCGCTTTCCCAGCACGCTCCATATCTGACGCAGGAAAACGGCGACCGAGGTTTTGCCGTTGGTGCCGGTGACGGCGGCAATCGTGCCGGGCTGGGCGCCATAAAATTCCGCCGCCGCGCGTGCCAGACCAAGACGCGGGTTCTCGTCGGCGATGAACCGCACGCCCAGTTCCTTGGCATTCTGCGCCGCATCGGGGCGCGCGAGAATGGCGACGGCGCCGCGCTTCACGGCGTCCGCCATGAATTCCGCGCCGTTTGCCTTCGTGCCGGGAAGGGCCGCGAACAGATAGCCGGGTTTCACCTCGCGGCTGTCGCTCGCAAGGCCCGTGAAATTTTTCACCGCCTCCATCTTTTGCGAACCCGCCTTACCCGTTGCAACCATCGTCTCCGAATGTGGTCCCATTATGAATTCTCTTTGGCATCCGCGAGAACTGGCTCTTTCGGAACGCCAAGAATGGGAGCTATGCGCGCAATCACGCGGCCCGCGAGCGGCGCCGCCGTATGTCCGGCGAGCGACATGATCCCGCCCTTGCCGCCATGCGGCTCGTCCAGCAGCACGAACACCAGATAGCGCGGCTTGTCGATGGGAAAAACGGCGCAGAACGACACAAGCAATTTGTGTGCGACGTAGCGGCCGTTGACGTTCTTTTCCGCCGATCCCGTCTTGCCGCCGACATTGTAGCCCGGAACGTCGGCCAGCTTGCCGGTTCCATTGGTCACGACATAGCGCAACAGGCCGCGCATCGTCTCGCTGGTTTCCGGCTTGAGGAGCTGTTCGCCGCGCGCGTCGCCGTAATGCTTGAGGAAGGTGGGCCGGATCTTGCGCCCGCCATTGACGACAGCCGCGGCCGCGGTGGCAAACGCAAGCGGCGTGACGGAGATGCCGTGACCGAAGCCGATCGTCGCCGTCTGGATCTGGCCCCAATTGCTTGGATAGTGCGGCTTGGCCGTTTCGGGCAATTCGGTCGTCACCGGCGAGAGCAGGCCCATATGCTGGAGGAACTGCTTCTGCCGCGCAGGCCCCGAGCGAAGCGCTATCTGCGCGGTGCCGGCGTTGGAGGATTCACCCAGCACATCGCGCGCCGTCATCATCGCGGGCATGCGTTCGGCATCGTGGATGGTCCACTTGCCCACCTTGAAACCCTTGCCGATGGGCAGCCAGTCGTCCAGCCCGATGGTGTGATCTTCCATGGCGAGCGTGAACGACATGATCTTGAACACGGAGCCAAGCTCGTAAGTGTCCTGCGCCATGACGTTGCGGCGGGAATCATTTTCGCCGAATTTGCCGTTGGGGTCGTAATCCGGCAGCGACATCATCGCCAGCACTTCGCCCGTGCGCACGTCGAGCACGATGCCGCCCGCCGCCTTCACGTCCAGCGTTTCCTTCGCCATCGCCGCTTCGTGGGCGAGGATGTATTGCACGCGCATGTCGAGCGAGGTGGTGACCGCCGCCCCTTCGTCCTGATTGCGCAGTTGGTTCTGAAGCCCGAGTTCGAGGCCGGAGATGCCGTTGCCATCGGGATCGGTCTCGCCGATCACCTGCGCCGCGCCGCGGCCCTCGGGATAGAAACGCTTGGCGTCTTTCTGGAATTCGATGCCGGGCAGGCCCAGGCTCATCACGCGGTCTTTCACATCCGGCGTGATCTGGCGTGCAACGAGAACGTATTCGCGCTTGCCGTCGAAGGCGCGCTTCAGCCGCGCTTCGCTGGCGCCGGTGACGCGCGAAAGATCGTGCGCCGCCTCGGTCTTGTTCCAGAACGTATGCGGGCGGGCATAGAGATCGTCCACCGGAAGATCGCGGGCGAGCAGCCGTCCGTTGCGGTCGAGCAGGTCGGCGCGCGCGAAGTCGGGCCGATCGGCGCCGTGGCTGCGTTCGCTGCCGGCGTGCAGCACCGTGACGTCGACAAGCCTGATCCCCACCAGCGCAAACGCCGCGACGCTGAGCGCCGCGGCGATGACGATGCGCCGTTGAAATGTTCCGGCGGGCGGGGATTTGTTCATACGCTCACATTCCGGTGCGGGCAGATGCGAGACGGATACGCGGATCGGGTTTGGCGGCCGGAACGACCGGGACGACCACATTCGCCTTGCGCACGGGCGAGGTGCTGAGCGGGGCCGCATCCTCGCCGCGCCGGGGCAGCATTTCGAGCGAGGCCAACTGCACGCTGGTGGAATCATCGAGGCCCAGCCGCGTCGTCGCAAGCTGCTGTATGCGGCTTGGATCGGCGACCTTGGCCCATTCCGCTTCCAGCACGCTGTTCAGCCCGCGTTCCTGGGCGATCTGGTGATTGACGTGGGAAAGTTCCACACGCGCGATGCGCGTCCGTTCCGACACATGATAAAGCGCGAGACAGGAAAAGCCCGCCAGCGCCACGCAGAGAAAATTCAGGATGCGGATCATGGTGACCTCCATCAGGCTGCCAGACGTTCGCCGACACGCAGTCGGGCGGAGCGGGCACGGGGATTGGTTTCAAGCTCGGCCGGGCCGGGCTTTATGGCTTTGGTTTCGATCAGGCGGAATTGGGCGCGCTTGCCGTTCGTCGTTTCTGGTGCATGGCGCGAGGCGCGTGCGCTGCGGTCGCTTCGTTCGACGAGGAAGCGTTTGACGATTCGATCTTCGAGCGAATGAAACGACACCACGACGAGGCGGCCATACGGTGCAAGCGCGCGCACAGCCGCTTCGAGACCGCGTTCGAGTTCGCCCAGTTCGTCGTTCACATGGATGCGCAACGCCTGGAACGTGCGCGTGGCGGGATGGATCGGGTGACGCTGAGCGGCGGGCCCGAGCGCGCGCGAAACGATCTCGGCCAGTTGGGCGGTGCGTTCGATCGGACGCGCCGCGATGATGGCGCGCGCGATACGCCGCGCCTGCCGTTCCTCACCATAGGTCGCGATGATGCGGGTGAGATCCTTCTCGTCCGCCGTGTTCACGAGATCGGCGGCGGTGGGGCCGGATTTGCTCATGCGCATGTCGAGCGGCGCATCGAAACGGAACGAGAAACCGCGCTCCGCCTGGTCGAGCTGGAACGACGACACGCCGAGGTCGAGCACCACGCCGTCGGCCTTGCCTTCGACCAGCGTGTCGAGTTCGGAAAAATTGCCCTGCACGAGTTCGAGACGGCCTTCATATTCGCGGGCGAGCTTTTGCCCGCGCGCGATGGCGTCGGGATCGCGGTCGATGGCGACCACCTTGCAATCGGCGGCATCGAGAATCGCGCGGGTGTAACCGCCACCGCCGAACGTGCCGTCGACATAACGGCCGCCGTCACGGGGTTGAAGGGCCGCCAGAACCTCGGCGAGCAGCACGGGGGCGTGACCTTCAGCCAACGGCGCCTCCCGGTGCGTTGACGCGAAGGCCGCGTGCATTGGCGATCCAGGTGCTGCGTTTGGCTTCGAACGCGGACGGCTCCCAGATCTGAAACTTGGCGCCCATCCCCACGAAGGTGACGCGATCCTTCAGCCCCGCATGGGCGATGACCGCATCGGGAAGGCGCACCCTGCCCTGTTCGTCGAGCGTCAGAAGCTGGCTGGACGACAGAACCGCGAACGCCTGGTCGTCATGCGCCGCGCTGAAAAACGGATCGAGCTGCGAAAGCCGCTGGTGGAACGACTGCAAAACCTCTTCGCCGAACGCTTCGAGCGCCTGCTCGACGAAGGACGGGCAGACATAGCAACCGGTCGTGTTCTGGGCGGCGAGGATCTGGCGGTAAGTCGCGGGAATGCAGACCCGGCCCTTGGCGTCGAGCGTCCCCTGTACCGTTCCGATGAAAGGCTGAACTGCCCCAACCATCGCCATCCCAGCCCGTGTCCCGACCACCTCCAACCCACCATTGGGACCTGGGATTGGACGGTCCCAGGCGAAGCAGCCATGGGACAGTATGGGATAGCATGGGAATTAACATTCCGTCAACGCGAAAAGCCAGTAATTAGAGTGACTTGCGCTCTACGGATTGACGAGTCGAGTCTACGGCTAGCGGCCCCCGGAACGAAGTGGAAACAGATTAAGCCTACGTTTAACAGTGTTAAGAATGTGCTAACGGAGGCGCCTCTTTGGAACCGCGCTCCGTACAGAGGTCGAATTGGCGAACACCATTCAGATGAAACCCATCGGCACGGTGCGCGCGGCGCGCCGCGAACCCATCGACGACAACTGGGATTCGGTCGAAACCCGCATCGAACTCGATCCCTCGCAGTTCAACGCGGATGCAACGGCAAGCCTCGGCGATTTCTCGCACATCGAAGTGATCTATCACTTCGATCGCGTGCCCGACGACGAGGTGCAGAAAGGCGCGCGCCATCCGCGCGGACGCAAGGACTGGCCGCTGGTCGGCATCTTCGCGCAACGCGGAAAAGGCCGCCCCAACCGCATCGGCGTGTGCGTGTGCCGCCTATTGTCCGTAGACGGATTGAAATTATCCGTACGCGGATTGGATGCGATCGACGGCACGCCGGTGCTCGACATCAAGCCGGTGATGAAGGGTTTCCTGCCGCGTGGCGAGGTGCGCGAACCGGCATGGGCGGCCGAGCTTATGAAGGAATATTGGTAGGCTTTCGCGGGCGCTGCTAGGCTTCCTCCATAGCTATTGGAGGAACGCCATGGACTACCAGCATCTGATCGTTTCACGCGAGGGCGCGGCCGTGTGGGTGACGATGAACCGGCCCGAACGGCTGAACGCGCTCAATCCGCGCCTGATCGAGGAATTGCGGCACTTTTTCACCGATCTCTACTGGAAACACGACATCCGCGTGGTGGTGCTGAAGGGCGCAGGCCGGGCCTTTTGCGCCGGTCTCGATCTGAAAGATCGCAGCGGCGACAACGCACCGCGCACCGTCAGCAACGGGTTGAAAGGCCAGCGTTCGATCAGCGAGATCGTGATGGCGATGCGCCGTTGCCC
>CAZTCU010000160.1:0-6601 GCA_964612235.1 uncultured Rhizobium sp. | reverse complement strand
GGGGAGGTAAGAGACGTATATCGAACAGGAAACCCTCACTTACCTCCCCCTACGCGGGGAGGTCGACGCGCGCAGCGCGGCGGGTGGGGGCTATCTGCTCGCGTAAACCTGTATCGACGTATAATCCGCCCGCACCGCGCGGCACGCCAACGCCAGCCGCAGGATGTTCTTGCTGCGCCAGCCGGGCAGTTCGACCGGATACAAACGCCCTTCGCGCATCACTTGTCCGTCGTTCACCCGCAGCGAAATCTTCTCGCCGTTGGTGAAGCGGATCACCACCGCGCGGCATTGCGCGTCGCCGCCACGCGCGCGCAAGCCCACCTGCTGGAAGTGGCGGCCATTGGCGCCGTCCACCGTGGTCTCGCCTTCGTGCGCAGCGAACCGCGCGGAACCAAGCGCGATCCAGTCGTTCTCGTTCCAGCCCGGCTGCTGTACGGGCGGATAAACCGGTCCGACCGGCGGACGCCATCCGCCGCTGTTCCATCCGCGCGTATCGGCAAAGATCTCTACGCGCGCGCGCCGCCCGGTGGAGCGGCAGGTGAAATCGAGACGGCGCAGACTGCGCGCGTTGCCCGGCATGTCGATGTTGACCGGACGTCCTTCGCGCAACGTACCGCGCCAGATGTCGCGGGCGTTGCCGTTGCCGAATTGCGCGGTGACGGTGCGGCACGCCACGTCGCTGCCGACCGCGCGCAACTGCACGCGCTCCACCGGCCCGCCGAAATTTCCATACTGCGTATTGCGTTCGAGTTGGTAATCGATGTCGACGGAACCGACGCGGTCCCAATCCGCCAGAGCCGGCGTCGCCAGCATTGCAGCAAGGCCGGCGGCCAGTAACGCGATCCGATATGGTGTCATATGTTGCTCCCCAAGCCGCAATACGGCATCGGGCAAAAGCTTAGGCGGTTCTTCGGTCCCGGTAAAAGGCGGGAACTGTCAGGGCATTTTACAGGACAACACGCTCGGAAAACCCCGTGCCGCAATTTCCCTCGCTCGGCACGGCAATTGCTTCATCACCTATGTATTTCTGACGATATGTCACCCGCCGTGTTTGCAGTTGCGAGATCGGCATCGACGATGAGTTGTCCGGTTGGGGCGTGAAGCGCGGTGGAACATTTCCACTTGCGTTCACAAGCCGGGGGAAGGGCCGGAGCAAAAAAAGCTCCGGCCTTTTTGTTCCAAATGCGGCGCGCGCGTTCAAAAATTTTTCACATTGCTGTTGTGACGTAGGAATGCGTGGTCATCGCGCACGATTGCGCTATAGTGCGCTCGCTGGAAATCGGTGTTGTCGATGCGTAGTTTCGGGCGATTGGCCATGTTGGCCGCCAGTGCACTCTCCATACCCGCATTCGCGTTCGCGCAAGACGCGGCTTCGCAGCCTTTTGCCTGGCAACATGGCGCGGTGAACGCGGCGATCACGCCCACGGCGGCGGCGGACGGTTCGCAAATCGGCGGAACTTCGAAACTGGAACTCGACACCGCCGGATTGCAAGCGGCGGTCACCGGAACCGTCGTCACCAACACCTCGCACGATTCCACATCCGATGCGCCGCCGGTGGTGCAGGCGGTGGGCGATCCCGGTTCGTGGACGCGCGCGCAGATCGGCGTGACGGCCAGCGCCGACGGTCCCATTGGATCGAAGCTCACGGTCACCGGCAACGACCAGATTTCGCAGAGCGTCTCGCCTTACGCGCCCGGCGGCGTGCGCCAGACGCTCGAAACACAGGCGCTTTCGGGAACGGTGGCGGCGACAGTGCCGGTCAATCCCAAGCTCGATGCGAAGATGGCTGCCTCCGCGACGCAATCCTCCACACGCAGCGCGACGGTGGACGGCGACGACGGCTCGCATCTTCAAACCGCCGACACGCAGGTTTCGGGTTCGCTGTCCTATCGCGCGATGAAGGGCGTGACGCTCGAGGCGGGCGCCAGCGTGGAACGCCAGGATGCCGATCTCGACGGCGACACCGCAAATTCCGCGAGTTATTCCTATGTGAAGCCGGAAGCGCTGGCGACTGTCACGCCATGGCAGGGTGCGACCGTGAAACTGGGCGCCGAACATGCGGTCGACCCGCTGAACGGCGCGAACTACATGGCGCTCGCCAATCTTTCCGACAAGCCGCAGGATTTGCGGATCGCGCCCGATCACGCCTGGCAATATCGGGCGAGCCTCGATCAGAAGATCGGCGCGGCCAGCCTGAGCGCGGGCGTGACGCAGTCGCAAAGCGGCACCGCGACCGAGCTTGCGCCTGTCGACGGCGGGCAAACGCCCGCAAGCGTGGCATTGAAGAAGAAGCAGAAAGTGACGGTCGCCGTATCGCTGCCGCTGGAAGCCTTCGGCCTTTCGGACACCCAGCTCAATTCACAGGCCACCTGGCGCAAATCGCAAGTGCGCGATCCGGTGACTGGGGCCTGGCGGCGTGCGAGCGGCGAAGCCCCGCGCGAGGCCTCGCTCAATCTCACGAAAGACCTTACTGCCGCCGATGCGAAGATCGGGGTGAGCGGCAAGCTCGGCACCACGCGCGATTTCTATCAGGTGAACCAGTCCACCGAGGTCCGCACCGCGCCGCGGCTGGGCGCTTTCTTCTCCTATGCCCCGGGCCGGACGTCGATGAACCTCAGTGTCGACGGGCTGATGGGGGGCTCCCAGCAATTTACCGATACGCTCTACAACGGTTCGCGCAACGGTTCCGTGAGCGGGGTCAACAGCCACAAGGCGAACGACGCCCACATCTCGTTCAGCCTGAAGCGCAAAATGTAGGCCACAGTTTCGCCACGCGCATCGAATAGACAGGTTCCAGCGTTTCGTTCCATACGAAGCCCATGGAGGGGCAACGGAAGGAATTTCGATGCGCAAACTGACACTTTTTGCCGGCACCGTGGCGCTCGTGGCGCTTACGGGTTGCACCTATCAGGACGACCGCTACGACGGCGGTTACTACGGCGACGGATATTACGGCGGATACGATTATTACGGGCCGGGCTATTACGATCCGTACTACACCGGTCCCGACACGTATTTCGACGGTACCTACTACTTCTATTACGACCGTCCTTCGCACCGCTGGCACCGCCGCGATCACGGCGATCGCGATCATCGTGGCAGCTATCGCGACAACGATCGCCGCGGCGACCGCGATTGGGGCCGCAACCATGACTGGCGTAGCGACCGCAACGCGCCGTGGAACAGGGCAGGTGCGAACCGCCCGCAACAGCCACGACAGGATCAACCCGACCGCCGGTTCCGCGGCCACGATAACGACGCAAACCGGGGCGATTCCGGCAGGCGAAACCACGACCGCGGGCAGGTGAGCCAGCCGCGCCCGCTCGCACCGCCGCCGCAATCGTCGACTCAACCGCCATCCCAACCGGACCGCAGCGACCGGGACGATGATCGCGACCGTCCGCATTGGCGCGACCGCAGTAACCATGATCACCAGTGAAATCGGCGGCGGGCCGGGATTCTCCGGCCCGCCATGCCTTGCCTATTCACCATGGAGGCGAATTTTTATTTCAAGATTTAGATAGATTGTGTCAGCTTTTTGGGCTGGGCGGAGACAGGTAACAAACCTTGGACAAACCTCCCGTTCCCGAAGTGACAGCCGCTCTGCTGCGGATACCCTACGAATTGCCCGATTTCCGGCAGGTGTTCGAAAAATCGCCCGAACTCCAACTGGTGGTCGACGTGCGTTTCACCATCGTCGCGGTAACCGACGCCTATTGCCGGGCAACGATGACCAAGCGCGGCGACATAGTGGGCCGCGGCCTGTTCGAAGTCTTTCCGGACAATCCCGACGACATGCGCGCCGATGGTGTCGCCAACCTGCGCGCCTCGATCCTGAACGTCATTCGCTTCCGCGCGGCGGATCGCATGGCCGAACAGAAATACGACATCCGCCGTCCCGACGGCGTGTTCGAGGAACGCTATTGGCGTCCGCTCAATTCGCCGATCCTGGGTGCCGACGGCTATGTGCGCTTTATCCTGCACGCGGTGGAGGACGTGACCGAACTTGTGCACATCCGCAAAGAGGAAGCGGCCGCCCGCAAGCGCGTCCTCGAACAGGAACGCACCGCCGCCGACCTGCGCCACTCCAACAGCGAACTGGTCGAGAAGGTGGCGCTGCTCAGGGCGTCGCTGAAACGCCTGTCGAGCATGGGTTAGACGATGCCGCCGCGCCAACGCACGCGGCCGAACACCTTCACGTTTGCCGCTTCCTCGCGTGAGAGGATCTGCACCCCGCCATCCGCATTGCGCGTCTTCAGCGCCACACGCCCGTCGACATAGATTTCGACGAGCTTGGCGAGAAGAAAGCCGCCGCGGTCGAAAATATAGAATGCGTCGTCGGTGATCGCGTTCGCGCCGGTGTCCACCAGCATCGCGTCGCCGTCGCCGATATCGGGCGCATTGGCGCTGCCGCGATTGAACACGATCTTCAGTCGTTCTTCCGGCACGCGGATGTGCTGGGCAAGCCAGGCGCGGGAGAATGCGATCTCCTCGCGCTCCTCGTCGTCGCGCGCATAAGAACCCGGTCCCGACGAGGCGTCGCTCTGCGATTGCGCGATCAGCGCGAAGCCTTCCGGTTCGCCCCCCGCCTCCCGTTCGCCTTCGCCCGAGGCCAGCCAGTCGAGCGACACGTTCTGCACGCGCGCCAGCCGCGCGATGAGTTCGAACGGCGGCTTGGCGCGGCCCGCGATGTAGGACGCCAGGTGCTCCGGGGTGACGCCTGCCGTTTCGGCGGCGGCTGCGCGGGATCCGAAGCGATCCAGCAGCCAGCGGATGCGCTCGCCCAATTCCATGCGGAAAACCGCTGGTCCTTCCGCCAAAACTCCGGCTCTTCTTATGTTTTCTTTAGCTCCTTTGGCAATCATCGGGTTTTCCAAGGGGTTTTGTCTTGACAGCCAAAAGAATTGTCTGGTATCCGGCTTTTTGTCGGTGTTCTGCACTTGCCGGCCGGACGAAACTTTAGGGCGCGTATGGGGAACCCTGTGGAAACCATGGGTGCCTGCCGTTCGACTTCAAGAATCCGCAGCAGTGGACCTTATCAGGGGCACATGCGGAGCGCGTCAAGCCGCGCTCCGTCCAAAGGGGCATATGTCCGACGCACTGTCTGAATCCGGCGTCGCACCGCTGCTGCGGGCCGACCCGCTCGCCGACAAGCCCTGGCTCGACGCGCTTCGCACCGCGCAGTCCGCCGCCGCCTTCGCGCATACGCAGACCTTGTTCTGGATGCGCTTGCGGCACATCGCTTTTGCGCGCGACGTGGAGCTTCATCCCAAACTGATCGCACTGTTCGCCTTATGGTCGGGCAAATGCGCGGGCGAAAGTCTTCCCGTTCGCCATCAATTTCCCGTCGCCGAACTGCGCCCGTGGCTCGGCCATCTGGCGCTCATCGAACGGCGCGGCGAAGATTTCCTGTTCCGTCTGTGCGGCACCGATCTCATCGCGCGCTTCGGGGGCGAGGCCACGGGCCGAATGCTCCACACATGCCAGGCGCCGCACGCAAGTTTGCGCGCGGCGCTGGTGGAGGCTTGCGAAACGCATGCACCTGTTCCGGCCGTCACGGTGACGACCGCGAACGACGATCCCGTCACCTGGTCGGAAATCGTGCTGCCGCTGGCCGGCGGTGACGGGCAGATCGCCCGTCTGTTCGTCGGCTCCTATCCGCTTCAGGCGCCGCCCAGATAGTCCATCTTGCCGATCTCGATGCCCTTGTGGCGCAACAGGGCGTAAGCCGTCGTCACATGGAAAAAGAAATTCGGCAGCGCGAAACCTGTGGCGAACTGCGCGCCCGTGAAGTTGAAGGTGCGGTTGGGCGTCTTCAATTCCACCTGGCGGCTTTCCGCGCCCGCGAACTTCGACGGATCGATGCTCTTCAGATAGTCGACGGTCTTGGCGATGCGCGCCTGCAATTCGGGGAAGGTGGTTTCGGTGTCGGCAAAGCTCGGCGGTTCCCCGCCCGAAAGCCGCGCCGCCGCGCCTTTCGCGGAATCGCTTGCGATCTGGATCTGCCGCGTGAACGGATGCATGTCGGGCGCAAGCCGCGCATCGAGCAGCGATTGCAGCGGAATGTCTTTCTGCTTGGCCTGCGTCACAGCCTTGTCGATGATCTTCGACAGGTTCTGCAGCATGCCGATCATGGGGGGAATCGTAGCGTCGTAGATAGTGAAGGACACGGGGCCTCTCCGTTTGTTTTGGGGCGGCGAAGAAGACGCCGAATAAAGTGCAAGGGCAAGCCTTGAAGATTTGCACTCTGCGCTTACGTGCCCCCACGCGGGGAGAGGTAGGCGCGCGAGTTCATCAGCAAAATCGGTCGCCCGCTCCCGGAAATTACAGAAAATCCATAGATAAAAGCACGCGGTGCAACCGTCTCATCCTGGGTTCTCCAAAACGAGAAGCCGTCGGCGCTGCCATGTGTCGGCGTGGCCCGGAAATATTGGGACGGCTCGCCCAGTATTGGGTGACATCGCGCACAAAGGCGGCCCTCGATTGTAAAGTATTTGGTAACGAAAGGTGGTGGCTACACAATCGGTTAACTTAAAATCTCTATCTTTAACGCCCATTAAGCGTCGTCCTTTTTGGGGGAACATCGGGATGTTGCGTTGG
>CAZTCU010000159.1:0-6645 GCA_964612235.1 uncultured Rhizobium sp. | reverse complement strand
CCGCTCGCCGACGAGATATTGTTCGGCAAGTTGAAAAACGGCGGAACGGTGCGCGTCCTGCTCGACCGCGAGAACGACAGTCTCGCCTTCGAATTCATCACCGACGAAACGGCAAAGCCCGTTCCGCCGCCGAAGAAAAAACCGACGCCGAAAGAAAGCGTTTAACACCCCAAGTACCGCGCTTCACTCACCTCCCCCTTGCGGGGAGGTCGGACGCGCGCATCGGCGCGCGGACGGGTGGGGGCCGCGGTGGTGAAGTTTGGAATACCGTTTTCGTTGAGGCAGCCCCACCCGCCGCTGCTTCGCAGCGGCGACCTCCCCGCAAGGGGGAGGTAAGAAGTTGGAACGAGGAATAACGATGCAAACCATCACCGGCGGCTGTCTCTGCGGCGCGCTCCGTTACGAAGCGACCGCCGAACCCGCTTACTCCGGCTATTGCTGTTGCAGCGATTGCCGCAAGGCATCGGGCTCCGGGTTCATCGGCTTCATGGGATTTCCGGCGGGCGCCATTTCATTCACCGGCGAATCGCAAATGCACACGTTGAAGCAATCCGACGGACGTTTGTCGCAACGGAATTTCTGTCCAAATTGTGGCGGGCTGGTCTTCGGCGGCGTGGCTGGCGTCTCAAAGGAACATACGGTGTATGCGGGTTCCCTTGACGATCCCTCGCGCTTCCAGCCAACCATTGCTATCTTCACCCGCGACAAGCCGGATTGGGTGGTTCTTCCAGCCGGTATCACCCTTTTCGAACGGATGCCCGGATAGAAGCGGGTTTTCCGCGGCGGACACCGAATGGAAAAACGCGACATCCGGCTCGATTTCCTGCGCGGCACGGCGTTGATGATGATCTTTGCCGATCACGTCCCCAAAAGCCTGCTGTCGCTTGCGACGCTGCAGTCCTTCGCCTTTGCGGATGCGGCGGAGCTTTTCTTTTTCCTGTCGGGTTTCGTGGCGGCGATGGTCTATGGCCGCACGCTCGACAAGCGCGGGTTCCTTGCCGGTGCCGCGCGCACATGGCGCCGCGCATGGGATATCTATGCGGCGCAGATGGTGCTGCTGTTCTTCTTCGTGGCCGAGATCTGCGCCATCGCATCGGTGCTGCCCGACGCGGGCTACTTCCAGTATTTCCGCGTCAACGCTTTCATAACGCACACCGAAACGACGATCCTGCAGGCGCTGATGCTGCGCTTCCAGCCGACCTATCTCGATATCCTGCCGGTCTACACCGTCTTCTTCGGGCTGCTGCCGTTCATTCTGGTGGCGCTCAAGCGCGGGCCGTGGCTCGTGCTGCTGGCGTCGTTCCTGCTTTATGTGGGAACGCAGTTGTACGGCTGGAACTTCTCCACCCATCCAAATGGCGAAGGCTGGTTCTTCGATCCGTTCGCCTGGCAATTCGTGATGGTGATGGGTGCGGCGTTCGGCTCGGGGCAGATGGATCGCTACAAACCGCTGCTGTTCTCGCGGCCGGTGGTGATCGGCTCGGCCATCATCGCCCTGGCGGCGGCTTCGATGCAGTTCACCAACAATGTGCACGCGCTGTTCGCTGCCGTGCCGACGCTGTTCCTGATCGATGTGCCGATGGAAAAGACCATGCTGGAACCCGCACGGCTCGTCAGCTTCTTCGCGGTGGCAATTCTCGCGGCGCGCTACATGCCGAGTGCCGCGCGCATGGCGCGTTTCGCCGTCGTTCGCGCACTGGCGTGCTGTGGGCGGCATTCGCTGGCGATTTTCTGCATGGGCACCCTGCTGGCGATACCGGGCCATGTGATGTGGCTGGAGGCAGGACAATCGCTGACGTTGCAGTTGATCTTCAACGTGGCGGGCGTGCTGTTGCTGATCGCAACCGCATGGCTGCTCGATTGGATCAAAGAAGGCCAGCGCGCCATCGTGCCCATGCCGGAACCGGAGCGGGTGCCCGCTTAAGTTCGAACCACTTTCTGTTTAGAGGCGGTCACCTATCACTTACCGCCCCCTACGCGGGGCGGTCGACGCGCGCCAGCGCGGCGGGTGGGGGGACGCGCAACGAACGCGATGTAGCGTCAATAAATTATTCGCTTGAAGCGCGCGACTGTTCTTTTGCACCGAGTTCGCGGCAACCGCCCCCCGCCCGCCGTCGCGTCCCGCGACGTCGACCTCCCCGCAAGGGGAGGTAAGTTTTGGGAGAAGATACGAACCCGCGCCCTAACTCTTGCGGTCCACGATCTGCGGCGTCTGGCGCAGATACGTGCCTTTCTCGACGCAGCCGAGCACGAAAGCGGCAACGTCGGCGCGCGAGATCGAACCGTAGCGATAGGTTTCGGGCGTCAATAGCGCCTCGACCTTGTTCTTCTTCGGGCCGTCCGTGAGCCGTCCGGGCCGCACGATGGTCCAGTCGAGATCGCTTTTCTGCAAGAAGGTTTCGGCGCGATCCTTGTCGGCATAGCTGCGCGCCAGGAACATCGGAAACAGCACGTTATCGTAGAGCCAACCCTGATGGCCGCGGCTGTCGCCGGCGCCCAGCCCCGTGATCAGCACGGTGCGCTTCAATCCGGCATTGTCCATCGCGCGGCTGAGCGCCACCTGGGCTTGCGAAAAGAGATTGGTGTTTTGCCAGGTTTGGGTCACACCCAGCGCCGTCACCGTCGCGCTGCAGCCTTCCAGCGCACGCTCCAGAACTGTGGTATCGCGCGCGTCGCCGCCCAGCCAGCGCACGTCGTCCCGTATCAGTCTGGGATCGCTGCGGGAGACGATGACCACCTCATGGCCGCGCGCCAGCGCCTCGTGCGCCACGGCCAGGCCCGTGCCTCTGCTGCCACCGATGATCGCAATGCGCATGAACACCCGCCCCGAATCATGTGTTGCAGCACTATCGCCGAAAGGAACTGCCGCTCAAAGCGGCTTGCCGTAGTGCTGGACGGTGGGGAAGGGTTCGTAGAAATGGTGGAGCAATTCGCGCCATTGCTGATATTGCGCCGACTGGCGAAAGCCGACAGTGTGCGCCTCCACCGAGCCCCACCAGACAAGCAGCAGGTAGCGGTCCTTGGATTCGACGCAAGGCCGCACCTCCATGCGTTGAAAGCCGGGCGTGGCCTCGATCAGCGGACGCGCCTTGGCCATCGCGGCCTCGAAGTCCTTCGACTGGCCGCGTTTGATGTTGAGGACGGCGTGTTCGAGGATCATGCCAGCGCCGCGCGAATGCGCGCCGCCACGGGTTCGAGCAGATCCGGTTTCACCACTGTGCGTCCATGAAAGCGCAGATCGGCGCCCTCCGAACGCGGCAGGATATGGAAATGGATGTGCGGAATGGTTTGCCCCGCCGCGGCGCCGTTCAATTGCGCCAGCATGATGCCGGGACTGTCGAGCCCCTTCTTCACGGCCAACGTGACTTTCTGCGTGGTTTTGATGAGCGCCGCCGCGCCTTCCGGCGAAAGATCGAGAATATCTTCCGCCGCTTCCTTGGTGATGACGAGCGTGTGGCCTTCGACCGCCGGCATGATGTCCATGAAGGCGAGCGTCAGCTCATCCTCGTAGACCCTCACGGAAGGCAATTCGTTGCGCAGGATCTTGGCGAAAATATTGTTGGGATCGTAAGCCATGGCGTAACCTTTGAAGATCAGGAACTCTTCCTGAAAGGGCCGTATTCCGCAAGCTGTTCGATCTGCTCGGCCACCGCTTCGCGCTCGCGGACCAGATATTCGCTCACCGCGCGGCGCAACCCCGGATGAACAATGTGATGCGCCGAATAGGTCGGCACCGGCATGTAGCCGCGCAAAAGCTTGTGCTCGCCCTGCGCCCCCGCCTCGACGCGCTTCAACCCGCGCGCGATGGCGAAATCGATGGCCTGATAGTAGCAGGTCTCGAAATGCAGGAACGGCACATATTCCAGCGAACCCCAGTTGCGCCCGAATATCACGCCGCCCCCGAACAGGTTCAGCGCACCCGCGATATAACGCCCGTCACGGCGCGCAAGGATGAGAAGCACCTGCTCGCCCATCGACTGTCCAAGCAGGCTGAAGAATTTGCGCGTGAGATAAGGCCGCCCCCATTTGCGCCCGCCCGTATCCATGTAGAACGCAAAGAACCGATCCCAATGGGCCTCGGTGATATCTGCCCCCGTCAGCCAGTCGAATTCGATCCCGGCTTCGCGAACCGATGCGCGTTCTTTGCGCAAATTCTTCCGCTTGGAGGACGACAACTCCCCAAGGAACTGATCGAAATTCTCATACCCGCGATTTTCCCAATGGAATTGCTGGTCCGTGCGCTGCAGATAACCGAACGCGCCCGCATCTTTCCATTCGTCTTCGGTGAGGAAGGTGATGTGAACCGAAGACGCTTCCATTTCCTCCGCCGCCGTCGCCGCCGCACCCATCAGCGCCTTGCGGATAACGGTTTCGTCGCCGCCTTCGGCCACCAGAAACCGCTTCCCGGTGACCGGCGTGAACGGCACGCTCGCCTGCAATTTGGGATAGTAACTTCCGCCCGCCCGCGCGAACGCATCCGCCCAGCCATGGTCGAACACATATTCGCCCTGGCTGTGGTTCTTGAGATAAAGCGGTAGCAACCCGACAATCTTCCCGCCCCGTTCAATCGCGAGATGACAGGGCCGCCACCCATTGCGCGCGGTGGCCGAACCGGATTCCTCGCATGCCGCGAAAAATTCATAGCGCGTGAACGGATGCGGATCGTTCGACCTTTCCGGATTCGCGCACGCATTCCATGCCTCGGCGCCGATGGTCGACGCCGGCCCATATAATCGTGCTGTCAGCTCTTGTTCGCTCACGCGATCTCGAAAATCGCTTCGACTTCGCAGGCGACATTGCGCGGCAACGATCCCGCGCCCACCGCCGCGCGCGCATGTTTGCCCGCCTCGCCGAACACCTCGCCGAACAGATCGGATGCACCATTGGCGACTTCGGGATGCTGCGCGAACCCCGGCACCGCGTTGACGAACGCCGTCACTTTCACGCAGCGCCTGACGCGATCGAGATCGCCGCCGCAGGCGGCTTTGACCTGTGCGATGACGTTGATCGCGCAAAGCCGCGCCGCCGCCTTGCCGTCTTCCAGCGACAAATCCTTGCCCACGATGCCGACATATTTCAGCCCGTCGGGAGCGACCGTCACCTGCCCGGAGATGAAAACCAGATTGCCGCTCACCACATAAGGCACATAACTCGCAACCGGAGCAGGCGGCGAGGGCAATATGATGTCCAGTTCCTTGAGGCGCGCGTCGATCTTTCCGGCCATGATGTTCTCCGTATCGAACGCAAAGTGTAAACGCCCGCGCGAGCCGACGCGAGGGGTTTTCCGACCGCTGTCGCAGCTTGTATAGAGAGACATGAACAAACGGTTGGATGCCGACGATCCCTGTCCCGCGCGCGACGGCTATGCGATGCCCGCGGAGTGGACGGAACATGTGCGCACCTGGATGTGCTGGCCGTGCCGCACCGAAGCGTGGGGCGGACCGGAAGGTTTGCTGCGCGCCAAACAGGCGGTTGCGCGTGTGGCGCGCGCGATCTCGTCGTTCGAGCCGGTGGTGATGGCGGTGCGCGCACAGGATTGCGCGGAACCGAAACTCGCCTGTTCGGGCCGCATCGAAACATTCGAGGTCATGCTCGACGATTCCTGGTCGCGCGACATCGGCCCGACATTCCTCGGCCACGCGCAAGGCCGCAAGGCCGCCGTGCAATGGCAGTTCAACGCCTGGGGCAACAAATATCACCCCTACAATCACGATGCGGAATTCGCCACCAAGGCCGCCGCCGCCATCGACACGCTGGTCTATCACGCCCCGCTCGTCTGCGAAGGCGGCGCCATTCATGTGGACGGCGAGGGCACATTGCTGACGACCGAGCAATGTCTCCTCAACGAAAACCGCAATCCGAACCTGACCCGCCAACAGATCGAGGAACGCCTCGCGCTGTTCACCGGCGTGCGCCGCATCATCTGGCTGGGAACCGGTTTCTCCGACGAGGAAACCGACGGCCACATCGACAACATCGCCTGCTTCGCGGCCCCCGGCCGCGTGATCGTGGGCGTGCCCTCGTCGCGCTCGCATCCCGATTACGAACCGGTGATGGACGCGCTCTATCGCCTGAGCAACGCGCGCGATGCGGAAGGCCGCAAGCTGGAGATCGTGGAAATCCAGCAACCCAGCATCGAACGCCGCGACTGGCAGGGCCGCATCCTGCAAGCGAGCTATGTGAACTTCTACCTGCCGAACGGCGGCATAGTGATGCCGTCATTCGACGATCCGAATGACGAAGCCGCGCGCTCCGTGCTCGCCGATTGCTTTCCCGGCCGCGATCTGCTGCAGGTCGATGCGCTCGATATCGTGCAGGGCGGCGGCGGAATCCACTGCATCACGCAACAGGAACCCGCATGAGAAACGTCACCTTCGCCGCCACACAGTTCGCCTGTTCGTGGGATGCGCCTGCGAACATCGCCAAGGCGAAGGAACTGGTGCGCAAGGCAGCCGGGCAGGGCGCCAACGTCATCCTGCTGCAGGAACTGTTCGAAACGCCCTATTTCTGCCAGGACCAGTTGGCCGATCATTTCGCCCTCGCCAAACCCTTCGCGGAAAATCCCGTGATCGCCGAAATGGCGATGCTGGCGAAAGAATTGGGCGTCGTGCTCCCCGTCAGCTTCTTCGAGAAAGCTGGTCACGC
>CAZTCU010000158.1:4149-6704 GCA_964612235.1 uncultured Rhizobium sp. | reverse complement strand
GGCGGGCAGGCGGGAATGGCGATCGCGTTCCTGTTCGCGGCAGGATCGAACCTTTTCGCCTACTGGAATTCCGACAAGATGGTGTTGCGCATGTACGGCGCGCGCGAGGTGGACGAGACCACGGCACCCGACCTGGTGCATCTGGTGCGCCAGCTTGCGACGCGGGCGGGCTTGCCGATGCCGCGCGTGTTCATAGCCGAAAACGAACAGCCGAATGCGTTCGCGACGGGACGCAATCCCGAACATGCAGCGGTATGCGTGACGACGGCGCTGCTTTCGCGGCTCGACAGCGAAGAACTGGCGGGCGTGCTGGCGCACGAGCTTTCACATGTGAAGAACCGCGACACGCTGACCATGACCATAACCGCGACGATTGCAGGCGCGCTTTCGATGCTGGCGAATTTCGCGTTCTTCATGGGCGGACGCCGCAATTTCGTTGGAAGTCTTCTGGTCATGCTGTTGGCGCCCATTGCGGCGGTGCTGGTGCAATCGGCCATCAGCCGCACCCGCGAATTCGAGGCCGACAAGATGGGTGCGGAGATTTCGGGGCGGCCGTTGTGGCTCGCATCGGCGCTGCAGCGGATCGACCGCAGCGCGCAGGCGATTGAGAACCCCCAAGCGGACGCCAATCCGGCGACGGCGCATATGTTCATCATCAATCCCCTGCATGGCGGATTGACGAGCCTGTTCTCCAGTCATCCTTCGACAGAGGAACGCATCGCACGGTTGAAAGCGATTGCCGCGCAAATGGACCAGGCCCCCGAACCCGGCCCCTGGGCGTGACGGAGCAAACCACCAAAGGAGAGTTGGGCGCGCGCATTGCCGCGCAAACCATTCTGTCAGACGTGCTGCGCAGGCGGCGGCCGCTGGACGCGGCGACGGACGATGTTCTGGGGAAAGCGCATCTCGATGCGCGTGACGCAGGCTTTGCGCGCGCCATCACGAACGAGACATTGCGGCGGTTCGGGCAACTGGATGCGCTGATCCGACATTTCGTGCCCAAGCCGCCGCAGCCGCAGCGCGCGGGTGCCACGCCGGAGATTCTTCTGGCGGGTGCGTGCGAGCTTCTGTTCCTGAATGTCGCGCCGCACGCGGCGGTCGATTCCGCCAACCGGCTTTGCCAGCGCGACAAGGACGCAAAGCATTTCAAACCGCTGGTGAACGCGGTGCTGCGGCGGATTTCGCGTGAAGGGAAAGACGTTGTCGCGGGACAGGATGCGCCGCGGCTCAACACGCCCGACTGGTTGTGGACCCGCTGGTGCGATGCCTACGGGGAAGACGTTGCTCGCAAGATCGCGGCCGCACACCTGACGCCGGCGCCGCTCGACATTGCTTTGAAGGGAGACACTTCGATACCGGGCGCGGAGCCGGTGTTCGGAAATATCGTGCGGCTCAACGATGGCGGGCGCGTGGACCAGCTTCCCGGATTCGCGCAAGGCGAATGGTGGGTGCAGGATGCGGCGGCCTCCCTGCCTGTGCGATTGCTGGGCGATGTGCGCGGGCAGCGTGTGTTCGATTTGTGTGCCGCGCCGGGCGGCAAGACGGCGGAACTGGCTTCGATGGGCGCGCGTGTGACCGCGGTCGAGCGCGACGGCACGCGGCTTGCGCGCGTGCGGGAAAATCTGGCGCGGCTGAAGCTGGAAGCGGGGCTGGTTGAATCCGATTTGCGCGACTTTAAACCGGAAACGCCCGCCGCCTTCGTTTTGCTGGATGCGCCGTGCAGCGCCACCGGCACGATCAGGCGTCATCCGGAACTGCCGTGGATCAAGAATGCGTCCGACGTGACGCTATGCTCGGCCACCGCGCAGGACCTGCTGGACGCGGCTGCCGATACGGTGGCGCCGGGCGGCGTTCTGGTTTTCGCGGTGTGTTCGCTGGAACCGGAGGAAGGACCGGAACAGGTGGCGGCGTTTTTGAACGCGCGCGACGATTTCAAGCGCGAGGCGATCCGCAGCAACGAAGTGTTCGGCCTCGATGCAATCACATCCGACGGCGATCTTCGTACGCTACCGTGTCATCTCGCGGAGAAAGGCGGAATGGACGGCTTCTACGCGGCGCGGCTGCGCAGATCAGTTTAGACGGCCGAGCGCGTAGGCGAGCGCGAGATAGATTTTTCCGGTGTCGGCACTCAGCATGGTCGAAGTCAGCAATCCGCCGCCGTCGCCTTCCTTGGCCTTGTCGAGCAGAATCTCGAAATCGCCCATGTATGTGTCGGCGGCGTCGCGGAACTTGGGATTCTCGCGATAGAGATTGACGATGCGGTTCATCGCATCGGAATCGATGGAGTCCGCGAGCCTGCGCGCGAACACCGAACGGTCGCCGGCCAGATAGCGCCGCCATTCATCCGCGCCGGGTGCGGGGCCCGTGTCGAAGGCGGCGAGGTCGATTGCGAGGTCGGCAAGTGCTGCTTCGAGCGCGCCGAGCGCCGCGGCGGACGCGGGGCGCAATTCCTTTTCCTTCGACTCGCCGCTTTCGACGGCGGCGAGCAAGGTGCTCATGTTCCAGCCCTTGGGATCGTTCATCTCCGTAGGCCGCTGTTCGATCTTGCGCTTGGG
>CAZTCU010000158.1:0-4049 GCA_964612235.1 uncultured Rhizobium sp. | reverse complement strand
TCGCCGACGGCGCGGCCGAGATCGGCGCTCACCTCTTTCGATTTGTGCGCAAGTTCGGATGCGGCGCGGATCAGCTTTTCGCATTCCGCCATCGCTTCACCGACGAGCGCCGTGGCGTTGGTCCTGGCGGTGGACGCGGTGTCGCCGATCAGCGCATGCGCGCTGTCGCCTGCTTCGCGCAGCGTGGTGGTGATCTTGACGAGGCTGTCGCTCGCGGCATTGCTGATTTCGGTGAGACGCTTGGCCTCCCCCGCCAACAGGCCCGCGATGTTGCCCGCACGTGCGGCGGCATTCGACATGATCATTTCGACATGGCGCTCCGTGTCGGCCGCCAGCGTCTCGAACTTCTTGGCTTCGGGCGAAAGACCGGCAATCGCTTTTTCGAGTGCGGCGCGTTCGTTCTGGATCGCCGAATCGAAAGCCTGGCCTTCGTCACGCAATTTCTGCAGCAGATCGTTCATCTGCGAACGGTGGCGCTCGTGACGGCCGAGCACAAATTCGGCGCGCGCCATGGTGGCGTCGGCCACCTGTTCGATCTGCTTGGCGTGCTTGTCGAGTTCGACGGCGACGGTGTGGGGCGCCTGGGCCGCGGTTTCGACGGCAGCGCGGAAATCGCCCGTCTGTTTTTCGAGCGTGCGGCTGGCGGCGTTGAGCTTGCCTTCCGCAGTTTCCATGATCGTCTGCAGCTGCGCGACCCTGCCCGCGAGATGTTCGCTTGCCTGCCCGGCGGCGCGGTCGAGCGCGCCTTCGGTGGATTCGATCACCGTTTTCATCTGAGTGACGCGGGTGGCGATAAGATCGTTGGCGCGTTCGGTGCGCTCGGCCAGCAATTCGTGGGCGCGGATCGTGCCGTCGAGCAGCACGTCGCCGGCCGATCCGATCATCTGCTTCAACTGATCGACCTGGCCTGCGAGAATGTCGTGCGCGCGCTGCGTGGACGCGCTGAAGGCTTCTTCGGTGGATTGCACCGTGGCTTTCAGTTCCTGGGCGCGGTCGGAAAGCACATCCTGAACGCCGGTGGCCGACGCGGCGAGCGCACCTTGCGCAGACTCGATGGCCGTCTTGAGATCCTGCGTGCGCGCGACAAGCGTTGCCTGAACGTCTGCGGCGGAATTTGCGAGCGCGCCTTTCGCGCTTTCAATGGCAGCCCGCAGTTCGCCGCTGCGGTCGGAAAGGATATCGCCGCTTTCCGTGGCTGACGTCGCGAGCGCGTCTTGCGCGGAGTCGATCACCGCTTTCAACTGCGCGGCATGCGCCGTGACGGTTTCGCCCGCACGGGTGGCCGCCTCGCCCAATAGTCCGCCGATGGATTCCAGTCGCTCGCGTTCCTGCATCAGGCGCGTGGCCACGGCTTCGCCGCGCACATCGGCGCGGGCGCCTGCTTCATCGAGCGCCGCGATCTGGTTCTGCAACACGTTTTCGAGCGCACGCAGGCGCTGGAACGCGCCGTCGATGCCGGCGTTCAGCGCGTCGAGTTCGTGGCGGACAGTGCGGCCGAGCTTGGCGGCCGTCTTGGCTGATGTGTCGTCGGCCGTGACGAGGAGTTCGACGCGCTCCGACAACAGGCCGACCAACTGGCCCATCGCCTGCCCGCGCGCCAACGCCCAGGCAATCGCGATGAACAGAATCGGCGGCGCAAGAATGACGGCGGCGAAGAGTGCCACCTCCTGCACGTCGAGCACGCCCCAGCCGCGCGGGCCGACATAGCCGAACAGATAGGCTGCGGCACAGCCGATCCAGAACGCGGCGATGATGATCGCAAAGACGAGACCGCCGATGCCGGTTTCCTTGCGGGCGGGCTTCTTTGGACGTTCGGGCGCCTTGGCAGGCGGCGGCGTTTCGGGAGCGGTTACGGCAGGCTGAACCTGCTCGGATGGAAAGCTACGCAAGGACACATACCCCTCAGCAGAAAACTAAGCGCTGATCGACAAGCGCCTATTTAACCATTTCCGGAAGCATTCTGCGAATCTATCCACAGGGGATTCTTAACGGCCGGGCCTTTTCCCCAAGCCAATTAGGCTCCAAATTCCAAGGGCATGGAAGCCAACCGGCCCAGCCTGACCGCCCATGGCGCCGCCCTTCACCGGGCCGCCCACCAGATCGTCGATACCCCGCCCGTCTTTACCGACCCGCTGGCGCTTCGGATCGTCGGGCCGGAAGCCGCCGGGGAACTCCGCGCCGGCCGCGAACGCCACACCCAGGCTGCCGCCTCCCGGATGCGGGCCCTTCTCGCTGTCCGCAGCCGCTACACCGAGGACTGTTTCGCGGAAGCTTTCGAGCGCGGGCTGAGACAGTACGTCGTGCTGGGCGCGGGCCTCGACACCTTCGCCTATCGCACCGACAGGCCGGGCTTGCGGATATTCGAGGTCGACCATCCGGCAACGCAGGGCTGGAAGCGCGAACGGCTGGCGAGCGCGGGCATCCCTATTCCCGAAGCGCTCACCTATGCGCCCGTCGATTTCGAACGGGAGACATTGCATGACGGGTTGAAGCGCGCGGGGCTGGATTTCGACAAGCCGGCCTTCTTCGCATGGCTTGGTGTCGTGCCCTATCTCTCGCGGGAAGCCATCGACACGACGCTGAGCTTTGTGGCGCGCGACATGAAACGGGAAAGCGAAATCCTGTTCGACTATGCCGAGCCGATGGAAAATCGCAACGCTTTGCAGAGCAAGGCGCTAGCCGAGCTTGCAAAGCGCGTGGCCGAAATCGGCGAACCGCTGAGAAGTTTCTTCAAGCCGGATGAATTGCAGCGCGATCTCCGCACGCTGGGTTTCTCTTTTGTTGAAGATGCGGACACCGCCGCACTCAACGCACGATATTTTCTGAAGCGTACAGACGGCCTTGCACTGGGCGGGGCCGCTCACATCATGCGCGCACGCGTCTGAACCCGCGCGCGGGAGGGCGACATGAATATGTTATTGGCCGCGGCTGCGGTGTTTCTTGCGATTCATTTCCTCGTTTCGGGAACGCGATTGCGCGATGGCATCGTCGGCGTGATCGGCGAGGGACCCTATATGGGCCTGTTCTCGCTGGCGTCCCTGGGCGCGATTGTCTGGCTCGTCATCTCCTTCAATCACGCGCAGGCGGGCGGCAACGATGCGTTGCTGTACAATCTTGGGGCGGGTGTGACACATCTGGCGATACCGGTTGTGTTGCTTGCGTTTCTCATCGGCGTGCCAGGCCTTTTCACGCCCAATCCCACATCCGTTCGCCAGGAAAGCGTGGCGACAAAGCCTGATGCTGTTAGAGGCATTGTCGCGGTGACGCGCCATCCGTTCCTTTGGGGCGTGGTGATCTGGTCGGCGATGCATCTGGCGCTCAATGGCGACGAAGCATCGGTGATCCTGTTCGGGATGTTCTTCATCCTGTCGCTGCTGGGGCCGCTTTCCATTGACGCCAAACGCAAGCGCAAGATGGGTGCGGCTTGGGACAGTTTCGCCGCGCGCACGTCCAACGTGCCGTTCGCGGCCGTGCTTTCCGGCCGTGCGAGACTCAACTGGAGCGAGTTGCTCGACTGGCGCATGGCAGTGGCGGTGCTGCTGTTTGTGGTTGTGCTGTTTGGACATGCGCGCGTGATCGGCGTGTCGCCGTTCCCCGGCGGCTGGCAGCCTTTCTGATTCAATCCGAAGCCAAGCGTTAACGCAGCCTTGACGAGTTCGGGCCGATCATGTGCACGGGCTTTCGAGGCGCATCGCATGCTGGCAGCGGAACGCGCGGGCGTGATCGATCTGGAACATTTGAACAAATATACCGGCGGCGATCTCACCCTGAACGGCGAGATCCTGCGGCTGTTCCAGAAACAGGCCACCGACATGACCTTGCGCCTGCAGAACTGTATCGAAGCGGGCGACAACGAAGGCTGGTTCGAAGCCGCCCATACGCTGAAAGGGGCGGCACGCGGGATTGGTGCGTTCGCACTCGCCGACACGGTTGCGGAAGCCGAAAAGCTTCAGCCGAAAACGGACCGCGCCAAGGCGCAGGCCGCGCTTGCCACAATGAAGAGCCGTGCCGGCCTCGTGCACATGTTCATCGACAGCTATCTGCGCTGA
>CAZTCU010000157.1:0-6765 GCA_964612235.1 uncultured Rhizobium sp. | reverse complement strand
AACGCCCCAGCGCCGAATGGCTCGCCGCGCATGAGCGATTCTCCGGCCGCCCGGCCGCGAACGGTGTCGGCAAGCGTCTGCTCGATCTGGTGGCCTTGCCCGTCGCCTTTGCCGCCGCCCGCAATGGCGAAGGACAAATCGTCTCGGTCGCTTACGGCGCGGTGCACGACCGGCTCGTCTCCCTGCAATGGGTGGCCACCGATCCGTCCCTGCGGCGCAAAGGCTTTTCGCGCGCCACGCTTTCAAGCCTTCTGTGCTGGGCGAAGGGCAGGGGCGCTGCGGGCGCCTGTCTTCAGGTCGTTGCGGCCAACACGCCAGCGGTTAATCTGTACGAGGCCATGGGCTTCAATCAGGAACTCTACCGTTATCACTATCGGGTCTTATGAAGAGCGAAATCCTCACCGTCGAACAAAGCTTCGCCGCCGACCGTTATGCCGCCAAGAACGGCGTGCCGTTTCTCACGCTCATGGAGAACGCCGGCCGCGCCGTCGCCGATGAAGCCGTCAAACGCTGGAGCCCGCGAAAAGTCCTCGTGCTGTGCGGCCCAGGTAACAATGGCGGCGACGGCCTGGTCGCCGCGCGCTATCTGAAGAAATACGGCTGGGAGGTGCGCGTCGCCGTGCTCGGCAGTCGCGCCAATCTGAAAGGCGATGTGGCCGCCGTCGCGAAGCAATGGGACGGAAGTTTCGAGACCATCGAAGCCGGGATCTTCCGCGACGCCGAACTGGTGATCGACGCGGTGTTCGGCGCGGGCTTCTCGCGCCAGCTTGAGGACGAAGCCAAAACCATCGCGCTCGAACTCAACGACCTCGACATTCCCGTGCTCGCCGTCGATGTGCCCACGGGCCTGCACGGCGATACCGGCCGCGTGCTGGGGGATGTGGCGATCGACGCCGATGTCACCGTCACCTTCTTCCGCAAGAAGCCTGGTCATCTCCTGATGCCCGGCCGCGCGCGCTGCGGCGAGGTGGTGGTCGCCGACATCGGCATTCCCGAATCCGCGCTCGACGCTCTCAGGCCCAAGCTGTTCGAAGACACGCCCGCTTTGTGGTCGAGCAGTTTCCCGTGGCCGAAGGACGAAGCGCACAAATACGACCGCGGCCATTGCGTCGTGGTCAGCGGCCCGGCGCATGCCACGGGCGCTGCCCGTCTGGCCGCGCGCGGCGCGTTGCGCGTGGGCGCGGGCCTCGTCAGCGTCGCCAGCCCGACGGCCGCGGTGGAGGTGAACGCCGTCGAACTCACCGCCATCATGGTCAAGCCGTTCGAAGGCGTGGAGGGTCTTGCCCGTCTTCTCGAAGACAAACGGTTCAATTCAGTGGTGCTGGGTCCGGGCGCGGGCGTGGGGGCCGAGACAAGGGCAATGGTCGACCGCGTCCTCGCCACCCAGGCAGCAGCCGTCCTCGATGCTGACGCGCTCACCTCGTTCAAGGACGACCCGAAGGCGCTCTATTTACTCCTGCGCGAGCCTTGCGTGCTCACGCCCCATGAAGGCGAATTCGAGAGGATATTTCCGGGACTTCTACGCCGTTCCCCAACCAGGATCGAAGCTGCTCGCGCCGCCGCCGCGACCGCGCGTTGCACCGTCCTGCTCAAGGGTGCTGACACTGTCATCGCTGCCCCGGACGGCCGCGCGGCCATCAACGGCCATGCACCGCCGGAATTGGCGACCGCCGGTTCGGGAGACGTGCTTGCGGGCATGATCGGTGGTTTGATGGCGCAGGGAGTCGATTCGTTCAAGGCGGCCGCGATGGCCGCGTGGCTCCACGGGGAGGCCGCGTACAGGTTCGGACCGGGTCTGATCTCCGAGGACTTGCCGGAGCAGCTTCCGCATGTCCTCGCCGCCTTGAAGGACGCCACCCATGGACATCCGCCACGCTGAGCAGGCCGATCTCCCGACGCTGCTCGACATCTACAATCACTACG
This sequence comes from uncultured Rhizobium sp., assembly GCA_964612235.1. GTDB lineage: Bacteria > Pseudomonadota > Alphaproteobacteria > Micropepsales > Micropepsaceae > Rhizomicrobium. The sequence goes on along the minus strand of CAZTCU010000157.1, from coordinate 4,842 downwards.
TCGTCCACACGCCTGTCACCTTCGACATCGAACCGCGAACGCTCGCCCAGCGTAGGGTATGGCTCGACGAGTTCGCCTCTACAGGCCGTCACCAATGCTTCGTCGCCGTGATCGAGGACAGACCGGTCGGCTATGCCTGCTCGCACCGCTTCAAGGAAAAGGCCGCTTACGATCCCACGATCTCGACCAGCATCTATCTCGCACCCGGCACGCACCGCCGCGGCATAGGCCGAGCGCTTTACGCGACCCTGTTCGAAGCGCTGAAGGGCGAGGACATCCATCGCGCCTATGGCGGCATCACTCAGCCGAACGAGGCATCCGTCGGCCTGCACCTTGCCATGGGCTTCCGCCATATCGGCACTGAAACCCAGGTCGGCCGCAAATTCGGCAAGTTCTGGGATGTGGCGCTTTACGAGCGCCAGATGCCCTAGCGGACCCCATAAACCCCTGTTATAGGGGGCGCCCTCCGGCGGGGCGGATTTCCTGTTCCACCGGCTGCCCGGACGCGGGCGTGGCGGAACGGTAGACGCGCTGGATTTAGGTTCCAGTGACGAAAGTCGTGGGGGTTCAAGTCCCTCCGCCCGCACCAGTCCCTAAGTTAAAAGAGACAGATATGCAGATCACCGAGACCGTCAACGAAGGCCTCCGTCGCGAATTCAAGATCGTCATTGCCGCGAACGACCTCGACGAGCGCCTGACCGGCAAGCTCACCGAAATGGCCCCGCGCGTTCACCTGCGCGGCTTCCGCCCCGGCAAGGCTCCCGTCTCCTTCCTCAAGAAGCAGTACGGCAAGTCCATGATGGGCGAGGTGGTCGAAGAGGCGGTCTCGCAATCGAGCCAGCAGGCGATCAAGGACAACGAGTTGAAGCCGGCCTTCCCGCCGCGCGTCGATCTCGTCAGCGAATTGCAGCAGGTCGTGGACGGCAACGCCGATCTCGAATTCACCGTGAAGGTGGACCTGATGCCGGAATTCGAGCTGGCCGACATCGGCTCGCTCAAGGTCGAACGCCTGACAGCCGAAGTGACGGACCAGGAAGTCGAAGACGCGACCACGCGCCTGGCCGAACAGGCCCGCACCTATTCGATGCGCCAGGGCGGCGCAGAAGACGGCGACGTACTGGTGATCGATTTCGTCGGCCGCATAGACGGTGAGGAGTTCGAATACGGCAAGGCGACCGATTTTAATCTCACCATCGGTCAGCACCAGTTGATCCCCGGTTTCGAGGAACAGCTTAAGGGCGCGAAAGCGGGCGAAGATCGCGTCGTGAAGGCGCCGTTCCCGGCCGACTATCCGAACCCGAAACTCGCGAGCAAGGATGCCGAGTTCGAAGTGAAGGTGAAGGAAGTCAAACAACCCGACGAACTGATCGTCGACGACGAACTGGCCAAGCGCTTCGGTGTGGATTCGCTGGCGTCGCTCAAGGATCGCGTGCGCGACCAGTTGAAGAGCGATTTCGGCCGCGCCAGCCGTTTGCACCTGAAGCGCCGCATTCTCGACGCGCTCGATGCCGCCCACAATTTCTCGCTGCCGCCGACCATGGTCGAAGGCGAATTCGAAGGCATCTGGAAACAGGTGCAGGCCGAAATGTCGCGCGAAGGCAAAACCGCCGCCGACGAGGGCAAAACCGACGAAGAGCTGAAAAAGGAATATCACGACATCGCCGAGCGCCGCGTGCGTCTTGGTCTCGTGCTCGCCCGTATCGGCGAGCAGAACGGCATTGTGGTTCAGCCCGACGAAGTACAACGCGCCATTGCCGCGCGCGCGCGCCAGTTCCCCGGTCAGGAAGCGCAGGTGTTCGACTTCTACGCCTCGAACCAGCAGGCCATGAACGAAGTCCGTGCGCCGATCTTCGAAGACAAGGTGGTGGATTTCATCGCCGAACTCGCCGAAGTGACGGATCGCCCCGTGGATCGCGAAACCCTGTTCCTCGATCCCGACGAAGCGGCTGAGAAACTCGAAGGCGGCAAGGCCGAGCCCGAGAAAAAAGAAAAGAAGGCCAAAAAGGCGAAGAAGGAAGAGTAGGCTCTCCCTTCTTCCCGTTCATTTCAAAACGGTAAAGCCGGCCTTCTCGAATATCGCCTTGGCTTTCGCCCCCGAAAGATAGCCAAAGAAGTTCTTCGCTTCCGGCTTGGCATCGTTGGTGAGTGCAGCCGGATAGACAATCGGGTGGTGCGAATTCTCCGGGAATGTTCCGGCAATTCTGACTTTCGGTTCCGCGATCGCGTCGGTCTCGTACACGAGGCCGAGCGGCGCTTCCTTCCGCGCAACATAAGCCAGCGCCACCCGCACGTTCTCCGCCGATACGATACGATCCTGCACGGAGGGCCATACGCCGAGCGCGATCAGCGCCGTTCGCCCATATTTGCCGGCGGGCACGCTGTCGGGATCGGCCATCGAAAGCCGCCCACCCCGCAGCGCCGCCAGAAGCGGGAAGTGATCCGCGACATTGATCGTGGTGTTGGAATCGGCAGGCGCGACCAGCACCAGCGAATTGCCGAGCAGGTTCTTCCGCGTGTGGTGTTCGATCAATCCTTTCGAATCCAGATAATCCATCCAGCCCGTGTCGGCGGACATGAAGATGTCCGCACCCGACGATCCTTCGATCTGCTTGGCCAATGTCGAGGACGCAGCGAACGAGAACACGACATGATTGTGCGTCTTCGCCTCGTAACTCTTGCCGATGCCTTGCAGCACCTCCGTCAAAGATGCGGCGGCGAAAACGGTGATGTCCGCCGCTTGCGCCGGCACGAATAAGAAAAAGGCCGCTGCCAATGCCGCAAAGGCAAGTTTGATCGGTCTCATGGCGGGCTCCAGTAATGTCGTGAACTTCCAATAAATATCACGCGCGCCTGGGAAAAGATGGTGGGCTAGACGGCGTGTCCGTGCAGGGCGCAATCCTGTTCGTCGGTCTCGATCTGGATGGTGGCGTGCGGGATCGCGAACTTGTCGCGCAGCAGATCGGTGATCCGCCGCAATTCCGCATCGCCCGGATGTCCCGACGGAATGATAAGGTGACAGGTGAGCGCCGTTTCCGTTGTGCTCATCGGCCAGATATGCAGGTCATGCAGCGCGCAGACGCCGGGGCAGGCTTCGAGGAAGCGTCGCACCGCCTGTTCATCCACGCCGGGCGGAACCCCATGCAAAGTCATTTTCATTGAGTCGCGCAGCAAGCTCCAGGTCCCCGCCACGATCACGGCGGAAACGAGCAGGCTCACCGCCGGATCGATCCAGTTCAGTCCTGTCGCCACAATCGCGAACCCGGCAATCACCACACCAAGCGAAACTGCCGCATCCGCCATCATGTGCTGAAATGCACCACGGATGTTGAGGTCGTCCTTACGTCCGCGTGCAAACAGCAACGCGGTTGCGAAATTGATAACGATACCGATGGCCGCCACGATGATGACGGTCCTGCCCGCCACAGCTTGGGGCTGGAAGAATCGCTGCACGGCTTCCACCGCAATTGCACCCGTCGCGATCAGCAGGAAGACCGCATTGAACAACGCTGCGAGAATGGATGACGACCTCAAGCCATAGGTGAAGCGCGGCGAGGGCGCGCGCTGCACCAGCCGGTTGGCCATCCACGCCACGCCCAGCCCCAGCACGTCTCCCAGATTGTGTCCGGCATCGGCGATCAGCGCCATGGAGTGACTGAACACACCATAACCCGCTTCGATGATCACAAAGCCAAGATTCAGCGCGATCGCCACCGCGAACGCGAATCCGAAATCCGCAGGCGCATGGCTGTGCCCGTGATGGTGGTGATGATGATCGTGGTCGTGAACGTGCGCCGCCATTCAACTCTCCAGCACCACGAAGGCTACGCCCAGAAGAATAAGAACGCACCCCAGGATGATGCCTTCATATTTTTCGAGCTTGTCCAGCCGGAATCGCTCCAGCCCCGCCAAGGTCAGCGAAGTGAATGTCACCATTCCTGCAATCGTCGCCACCGCCAGCACCACGCTCGACAGCGCGAAACCCTGCCAGCCGAACCGCGCCGCCGAAACATAGACGGGCAGAAAGGCTTCGCAGGGCGAAAGCGTCAGAAGGGTGAACAGCCCAACGATCGCCGCACGGTCCGAAGTCCGCTGTCGCGCATGCGCCTCGAGTTCATGGGCGATATCGTGTTCATGGTCGTGATCGTGATGATGGTCATGCCCATGTCCGCCCGGCGTGAGATGAACATGCCGCCCGGTCGATCCGCGATAAATATAGAAAAGCCCCACCAGCACCAGCAGCCCGCCACCCAGCAGCGGAAAGATACTGCCCGTCAGCCGGTCCACATTCATGCCCAGCCAAATCACCAGCACGCCCAACAAGGTGGTGATCAGGATGTGTCCCATCCCGGCGAACGCGGTGATGGCGAGCGTCTTGGCCTTGTTCCAGTGCTGCGCCCGCGCCGTCACCACGAAGGGCAGCCAATGCGTCGGCAGCGCGGCATGGAAGAACGCCACGGTAAAGCCCGCGGCCACGATGGACAGGATAAGCGCCTGGTTCATAGCCGTTACCTAATGCAGCGCGCGGAAAAAGCAAAAGCCGTGCTAGGCTCGGGGCGGGGCTAAGAGGGCAGGATCATGATTTTCGAACAGGTCTCGACCGGCGGCTGCCAATCCTATCTCGTCGGCTGCTCCGACACCTGTTCGGCCGCGCTGATCGACCCCGAGGTCCGCCAGATCGACCGTTACCATGCGCTCGCCGCCCGCGACGGCTTGCGCGTCAAATTCGTCATCGACACCCATACCCACGCCGATCATTTTTCCGCCACCCGCCAGATCGGCGAAGCGCTGGGCGTACCCGTCGTGATGAATCGCTACAGCGCCGCACCTTTCGCCGACATGCGA